>JAKONL010000603.1 GCA_022701965.1 Burkholderiaceae bacterium
TCCCGCAGCCGCAGCGTGACCAGGCCGATCAGCGCGGCCAGCACCAGCGCGATCGCGACCGACGCGGTCAGCGTGCCCCAGGCGCCGACGCCGGCGCGGGTCGAGAGCAGCGCGGTCGCGTACGCCCCGGCCGCGAAGAAGACCGTGTGCCCGAGGCTGACCTCGCCGAGGTCGGAGACGATCACGTCGAGCCCGTACGACATCACCGCCAGGATCGCGATCAGCACGGCGGCGCTGTACACGGAGGCGCCGCCGCCGAGCAGCGACGGTGCAAAAAGGATCGCGACGGCCAGCGGCAGCAGCGCGAGGCGGCGCAGGTCGGGCCGGCGCATCAGTGCGCCCCCGTCGCCGCGCCGGCGCCGAGCCCGCCCGGGCGCAGCACCAGCAGCGCGATCAGCACCAGGAAGGCGGCCGCCGTGGTGTAGGCCGGCGAGACGAGCGCGCCGAAGAGTGCCGTGAAGATGCCCAGGCCCACGCCGGCGAAATAGCTGCCGCGCACGCTGCCGATGCCGCCGACCACCACCACCACGAAGGTCATGATGACCTCCTCGAAGCCCATCGACGTGAGGATCGGCGTGCGTGGCGCGACCATGCCGGCGGCGAACGCGACGGCCGCGCCCTCGAAGGCGAAGACGCCGTAGTACACGCGCCGCACGTCGATGCCCGCGAGCTGAGCGAGCTTCGGGTCCTCGGCGACCATGCGCACCAGGCGGCCGATGCGCGTGCGGTCGAGCACGAGCTTGAGCGCGACGAACACCGCGATCGCCGCCGCCACGATCGCCGCGTCCTGCCAGGTGAGCCACAGCGGTCCGATCTCGATGTCGCGCGTCGACAGCGCGGTCTCCAGGATCTGCCCGGTCGAGCCGAACACCAGGGCCGCCGCGCCGTGCAGCACGTAGCCGAAGCCCAGCGTCATGATCATGATGGAGACCAGGTTCTGCTCGAAGGTCGCGCGCAGCATCACGCGCTGCATCAGCAGGCCGACGACCGCGCCCGCCGCCATCGACAGGGGCAGCGCCAGCGCGTACGGGACGCCCGCCTTGACGACCGCCCACCACGTCACGAAGGCGCCCAGCATGTAGAGCTGCCCGTGGCCGAAGTTGACCAGCCGGGCGACGCCCAGCAGCACCGTCCAGCCGATCGCGACCAGCGCGTAGGCATGGCCGAGCACCAGCCCGTTGATGAGTTGCTGTGCGAGGTTCATGCGGCGTGGGCTCCCAGGTAGGCCTGCGCGATGCGCGGATCGTCGCCCAGCCGCGCGGCCGGGCCTTCGAGCACCACGCGGCCGCGTTCCAGCACGACCAGCCGGTCGACCACCTCGAGCGCCGCGCGCACGTTCTGCTCGACCAGCAGGATCGACAGGCCCTCCCGCGCGAGCGTCTTCATGGTCTGCAGCACCTGCGAGACGAGCATCGGCGCGAGGCCGATCGACGGCTCGTCGAGCAGCAGCAGCCGGGGGCCGAGCATCAGCGCGCGGCCGATGCCCAGCATCTGGCGCTCGCCGCCGGAGAGCTGCGCACCGAGATGGGCGCGCCGCTCTGCCAGCCGCGGGAAGAGGTCGTAGATCTCGTCGCGGCCGTAGACGCGCCGCCCGGGCGCCGACACCGGCGCGAAGGCGGTCGACAGGTTGTCCTCGACCGTCATGCGCGAGAACACGAGCCGGCCCTCGGGCACCAGCAGCAGGCCGGCGCGCACCCGCTCGTGCGTCGGCCGGGCGTCGATGCGCGCGCCGTCGAGCGTCACCTCGCCCGCGACCTGCGGCGCCCCGCGCGACCAGCCGGCCAGCGCGTTGACCAGCGTCGACTTGCCCGCGCCGTTGGCGCCGATCACGCCGACGATCTCGCCCCTGGCCACGTCCAGCGCGTCGATGGCCACGGCCCGGTTGCCGGCGTAGGCCACCTGCAGGCCCCGCACGCCGAGAACGCCGGGCACCGTCACGACGTCTTCCCCAGATAGGCTTCGCGCACCCGCGGATCGCCCTGCACTTCGGCCGGCGTTCCGTAGGCGAGCTGGCGGCCCAGGTCGAGCACGCAGATGCGGTCGGCCACGGCCATGATGAGCTCCATGTGGTGCTCGATCACCACCACCGCGACGCCTTCGCGCTTGAGTTCGCCGAGCAGGGTCACCAGCGCCTCCATGTCCTCGCCGCCGAGCCCGGCCGCGGGTTCGTCCAGCAGCAGGACGTCGGCGCCGCGGCCATAGGCCAGCGCGATCGACAGCATGCGCTGCACGCCGTAGGGAATCTCCTTCGGGCTCAGCGCATGGTAGGACGCCGGGATGCCGAAGCGCTCGAGCTGCTTCGCTGCCAGCGCGCTCGCGGCGTCGCGGCGGCGGGCGGCGCCGAAGGGATTCAGGATGCTCGACAGGAGCCCGGCGTGCGCATGCTCGCCGAGCACGGCGACGAAGTTGTCGAGCACGCTGAGATCGTCGAAGAAGGCGTTCTGCTGGAACGCGCGCTTCATGCCGAGCGCCGCCAGGCCGTACGGCGGCACGCCGGTGACGTCGCGCGACTTCAGCTCGACGCGGCCCGATCGCCGGACCAGCGCCGTCACCGCGTCGTAGCAGGAGCTCTTGCCCGCCCCGTTGGGTCCGATGATGCCCAGCAGCTCGCCGGCCGACACCTCCCAGCTCACGCCTTCGAGGGCCACCAGCGCGCCGTAGCGCACGCCGAGGTCGCGCACGCGAAGGGCCGGCGACGGTGCGGCGGACGCGGAGCTCTGCATGGCTGTGGTTCGCACGCGGCGCCGGGCTTCAGCGCGTCACGACGACCTTGCGGTCCTGCACGGTGAAGAGGTAGTGCGTCGACGACAGCTGGCCGTTCGGCGCGAAGCTCACGTCGCCCATGACCGTGCCCTTGAAGCTGCCGCCGCGGATGCGCCTGGCGATCGCCTCGCGGTCGAGCGTCTTGAGCTCGTTCGCGGCCATCGCCCAGACCTGCAGCGAGGTCGCGCCCAGCGCCATGAACTTGTCGGGCGTGTACTTGAAGAGCTCCTGCGTCTTGGCCACGAAGCGCTGGTTCGCGGCGTTGGACGCGAAGGGTTCGACGTTCGGGAAATAGATGTCGGCACCGACCAGCCCGTTGGCGGCGTCGCCCGCGACGTCGATCACGCTCGGCGCGACCGTGCCCACCGCGGCGACCAGCGTGCCCGGAAGGCGCGACTGCTTCGCCTGCCGGATGATCGCCGGCATGCCCAGGCCCTCGTTGGCGTTGATCGCAATGGTGACGTCCGGATTGGCCGCGCGCACGTTGGTCAGTGCGACGCGGAAGTCGGCCTGGGCGAACGGGAATTTCTCCTCAGCCACCTTCTCGTAGGCGTACCCGAGCTTCTTCAGCTCGTTCTCGATCGACTCCTGCGCGCCGTTGCCGTAGGCGTCGTTCTCGGTCAGGAAGGCGACGCGCTTGGCCTTGGCGGTCTTCGCGAGGTAGTTGGCGATGACGGCGCCGTCCTGCGAGTTGGAGCTGTTGAGCCGGATCGCGAGCGGGTTGGACTCGCCCGAGAGGATCGGGTCGGCCTTGGAAATGGCGGTGATGTCGAGCACGCCGGCGCGCGCGATCACCGGCTGCATCGCGAGCGTGACCGGGCTGTTCCAGCCCTCGATGATCACCGACACGCCGGCGCTCACCAGTTCGGTCGCCCGCGAGACGCCGACCGCCGGCGTCGACTCGTCGTCGCGCGACACCAGCTCGATCGGGCGGCCCATGACGCCGCCGCTCTCGTTGATGACCGCGGCCATCGCCTGGATCGCCTGCGTCACGTGCTGGCCCTGGGGACCGGCGCCGCCGGAGAGCGGAAAGATCGTGCCGACCTTGACCGCGCCCTGCGCATGCACCAGGGAGCCCAGGCCGAGGGCGAGACCCGTGGCGAGGATCAGTCGTCGAAGCTGCTTCATGGTTGTCTCCATCGGATTTTTCGGACCGTCTCGGGTGCACTGAAGTGCATCTGCGCCGAACATACCATCAGGTATGTGAGGTGGTCAACGAGAACGGTCACCGCGTCGGATCAGAGGTTTCCCCTAGTGAATTTGGCGCCCCGAATGCGCTCGCCACGCTCAGAATCGCGTGGATACCAATTGGTATGTTCAACGGGAATCCGCCATGACCGAAGAAGTCCGCACCGATGTCGGCGACGGCATCCTCACCATCACGATCGACCGGCCGGCCGCGCGCAACGCCATGACGCTCGCGGCCGCGACGGCGATCGCCGCCGCGCTCGACCGCCTCGACGACGACGCGGACCTGCGCATCGGCATCCTCACCGGCGCCGGCGGCTCCTTCTGCGCGGGCATGGACCTCAAGGGCTTCCTGCGCGGCGAGCGCCCCAGCATTCCCGGCCGCGGTTTCGGCGGGCTGACGGCCCGACCGCCGCGCAAGCCGCTGATCGCGGCCGTGGAGGGCTACGCGCTGGCGGGCGGCTTCGAGCTGGTGCTGGCCTGCGACCTGGTCGTCGCGGCCGAGGACGCGCAGTTCGGACTGCCGGAGGTCAGGCGGGGCCTGGCCGCGACGGCCGGCGGGCTGATCCGGCTGCCGCGCCAGCTGCCGTCGCGCATCGCG
>JAKONL010000604.1 GCA_022701965.1 Burkholderiaceae bacterium
CTTTCATGAACCTGATCCTGGCGATCGCGCTGTTCTTCGTGACGCTGATGTGCGTCGGGGTGCTCACCCCGACCACCCAGATCTCCGCGCTCGAGGAGTGCGTCCTCCCGGTCACCGCGGTGCAGAACGGCGCGCCCGACCGCTGCCCGGCGGGCGCCCCGCGGGCCCCGGCGCTGGCCGCGGGCGTGCAGCCCGACGACCGGATCGTCGCCGTCGCCGGCCGCGAGTTCGGCGCGGACGGTGTCGTAGACCGGTGCCTGCGCGTCGACGAAGCGTTGCAGCGACGGGGTGTTCACGGTCGGGCTCCGGTGGAGGGCGGGGCCGTCTTCGAATGGGGCTGCGACAGCACCCAGTCGGCGAGCACCCGGGATTCGGACTCGGTCATGCTCGGCTGCCGCGGCATGATCACGCGGCCCCATTCGCCCACGCCGCCGTTGCGGATCTTGCCGGCCAGTCGCGCCGGTGCGCCCGCGTCGCCGTCGTAGCGCTGCGCGATCTGCGCGAACCCCGGGCCGACCTGCTTGTGCACCAGCCCGTGGCACGCCATGCAGCCGTAGCGGCCCACCAGCGCCTGCACCTCCGCCGGTGTCGGTGCCGCCTGCGCGGAGGCCATGGCCGCGAGCATCGCCGTACCCAGCAGGCCCGCTGCGATCGCCTCGTTCCTCCAACGTCTGGTCATGTGTATCGTTCCTTGAAAACCATCGTAGCCACACGGGACGGGCTCGGCTGTGGGACATGGTCGTTCGGCCTCCGGTCGGCATCACCGAGATAATTCGACGCAGATTCATGACCCCCGGATACACAATGAAGTTTCTCGAAGGCGGAGGGGATTGCGGCAGGCTGCTGCGCTCCCTCGACTGGAGCGAGTCGCCGCTGGGCGATCCGGCCGGCTGGCCCCCGGAGCTGCGCACGCTGGCCGGCGTGATGCTGGAAGCCGGTCAGGGCATTCTGATCGTCTGGGGACCCGA
This sequence comes from Burkholderiaceae bacterium, assembly GCA_022701965.1. The sequence continues at coordinate 969 of JAKONL010000604.1, forward strand.
GCAGATCACGCTCTACAACGACAAGTACGCCGAGATGCTTGGCGCGCGCCACCCGCGCGCGATGGGAAGGCGCTTCTGCGACGTCTGGTACGAGATCTGGGACCAGGTCGAGCCGATCATCTCGGCGGCCTATGAAGGCCGTGCCACGCAGATGGACGACATCGGCTTCGAAATGCTGCGCAACGGCTATCCCGAGGAGACGCATTTCTCGTTCTCGTACACCCCGGTGCGCGACGAGCAGGGCAGCGTGCTGGGCATGTTCTGCGCCTGCAACGAGCTGACCCAGCGCGTCAACGCCGAGCGCGAGGTGCTGGCGCAGGCCACGCGGCTGGAGTCGCTGTTCGACGCCAGCCCGAGCTTCATGGCCGTGCTCAGCGGGCCGGAGCATCGCTTCACGCTGGTCAATGCGTCCTACCGGGCGCTGATCGGCCATCGCGACCCGCTGGGCATGACGGTGCGCGAGGCGCTGCCCGACGTCGAGGGCCAGGGGTTCTTCGAGATGCTCGACCAGGCCTACGCCACGGGACGCGCGGTGGTCGGCAGCGCGGCGGAGCTCCTGATCCGGCCGGCGCCCGAGGCCGAACCCGAGCGTCGCTTCCTGAACTTCATCTACCAGCCGCTGCAGACCGAAGACCAGGTGATCGGCATCCTGGTCGTGGGCACCGACGTCACCGACCAGCAGGCGATCGCCCTGCAGCTCGAGAAGGACAACGCCGAACTCGCCCGGCGTGCCGAGGAAACCGAGGAACGCCTGCGCCAGGCCCAGAAGATGGAAGCCGTCGGCCAGCTCACCGGCGGCATCGCGCACGACTTCAACAACATGCTCCAGGGCATCGTGATGCCGCTGCAGCTCATCAGGAAGCGGGTGGAGCAGGCGCGCTACGACGGCATCGACAAGTACGTCGAGGCCGGCATCGCGTCGGCGCGGCGTGCCTCCTCGCTCACGCAGCGCCTGCTGGCCTTCTCGCGCCGGCAGGCGCTCGACCAGAAGGTGTCCGACGTGTCCGTCTCGATCCAGGCCGTCGAGCCGTTGCTGCGCACCACCTGCGGCGAGAACGTGGCGCTGAACGTGCACCTGCCCGACGCCCTGTGGCGGGTGCGCACCGACACCCACCAGTTCGAGAGCGCGCTGCTCAACCTGGCCATCAACGCGCGCGACGCGATGCCCGACGGCGGCAGCCTGAGCCTGCGGGCGCGCAACATGCCGCTGTCGGCCGACGAGCTCGCCGGCACCGACCTGGCGCCGGGCGACTATGTCGAGGTCAGCGTCGCCGACACCGGCGTGGGCATGCCGCCGGAGGTCGTCTCGCGTGCCTTCGACCCCTTCTTCACGACCAAGCCGATCGGCCAGGGCACGGGGCTCGGCCTGTCGATGGTCTACGGCTACATCCGCCAGTCCGGCGGCTATGTCCTGATCGACAGCCGGGAAGGCGCCGGCACCACCGTCCGGATGCGCCTGCCGCGCGCCACCGAGGACATCGCGCCCGAAGCCGCGACGTCCGACGCTCCGGCCGAGACCGGCCAGCGCGGCCAGCGCGTGCTGGTGGCGGAGGACGACGAGGTGGTGCGCATGCTGGTGGTCGACCTGCTGCGCGACCGCGGCTACGTGGTGGTCGAGGCGGTCGACGGCACCCAGGCGATGGCGATCCTCGCGCAGCCGACGCACTTCGACATCCTGCTGACCGACGTCGGGCTGCCCGGGCCCAACGGCCGCCAGGTGGCCGACTACGCCCGCGAGCGCATGCCCGCGATCCGCGTGCTGCTGATGACCGGCTACGCCGCCCAGGCCGCGACCGACGCCCATTTCCTCGGCCACGAGATGGCCCTGATCGTCAAGCCGTTCGACCCCGACGCACTGATCCGCAAGGTCGCAGGGCTGTAAGAGAAAGGAATGAGGACTTGCGAAATCGGCGGATACTGTATAAAAATACAGTACTCGCAGATTTTGCCATGAGCCTACCCCTCGTCTCCTCCTCCTTCGTGTCCGCCCGCCACAACGTCTGGCGCGGGGACGAGCTCGGTTCGGCCGACGCGCAGGTGCTGGCCACCGGCCATGCCCCGCTCGATGCCGAGCTGCCCGGCGGTGGCTGGCCGGTGGGCGCCCTGACCGAGATCCTGCTGGGTACGCCGGATGCGCATGTCTGGCAGCTGCTGCTTCCGGCGCTGGCCCGGGCGGTCGGGACGCGCAAGGGACCGGTGGTGCTGATCGGCGCGCCGCACGAGCCGTTCGGGCCGGCGCTGGCGGCTGGCGGCCTGCCTCCGGAGTCGCTGATGTGGGTCGGCGGCGGGCTGCCCGTGCCGGGCCGCGGCGGCACGACGTCGCAGTCGCACCTGTGGGCCTGCGAGCAGGCGATGCGCTGCGCCGACGTGGCCGCCGTCATGGCCTGGCTGCCGCAGGCGCGCGTGGGCGAACTGCGGCGGCTGCAGCTGGCGGCGGCGCAGCACGAGGGGCTGCTGTTCGTCTTCCGGTCCGAATCGGTGGCGCTGTCGGCATCGCCGGCGCGGCTGCGGCTGCGGCTGGTGTCGGCCGGGGGCGGACGGATGGACGTCCACCTGCTCAAGCGCCGCGGACCGCCGCTCGCGCAGCCGCTCACGCTGCCCGCGCGCAGCGAGCGCATCACGGCCCTGCTCGCGGCGAGCCAGCTGCGGCGCAAGCGCAGGAAGCAGCAGCAGGGCGAAGCGGTCGAGGCCGGCGCCACCGCCACGGTGGTGCGGCTCGATCTGCGCAAGGGCATGGTCCAGACCGTTCAGCCGATTCAGCCAGTGCGCGACGACCGGGAGGATTCCCATGCTGTGGATCGCGCTGCGGTGGCTGCCTGAGTCCGGGCGGGCGGACGGTGTCCCGGTGCCGGGGGAGGGCGTCGCCGCCGAAACCCTGGGCTGGTGGGCATTGCAGTACACCCCGCGCGTGGCCTGGCTCGATGAGGCCCTGGTGATGGAAGTGTCGGCCTGCGAGCGGCTCTGGGGCGGCCGGCACGGGCTCATGCGGCGCATGAACGTCGAGCATCCCGTGTCCGGACATCGCCTGCAGCAGGCCAAGGGCGACACGGGCCTGGTCGCGCTGGCGCGGCTGCGCATGTTCGCCGCCGGCCGCCGGCCGCCGGCCGACGTGCCCGCCGGCCTGCCGCTCGCCACGCTCGGCGCCGCCCGGGAGCATCTCGACGTGCTCGCGCGCATGGGCTGCCGCACCTGGGGCGACGTGGCGGCGCTGCCGCGCGGCGGGCTGTCGCGGCGCTTCGGCGCGGCGCTGCGCGAGGCGCTCGACGCCGCCTGGGGCCTGCGCCCCGAGCGCCACGCCTGGCTGGTGCTGCCCGACACGTTCGAGCAGAAGCTCGAACTGCCCGCGCTGGCCGAGAACGCTTCCGAGCTGATGTGGTCGGCCGGCCGCCTGCTGACCGCGCTGCAGGTCTGGCTGCGCGCCCGGCAGCGCGGCGTGCTGGCGGTCGAGCTCGAATGGACGCTCGACATGCGCCGCTACGACGGCGTCGACCTGCCGCCCACCCAGGCCGTCGCCGTGCGCACCGCCGAACCGACGCAGGACATGGCGCACCTGCGCCGGCTGATGGGTGAGCGTCTGGCGCTGACGCGGCTCGCCGCGCCGGCGAGCTGGCTGCGGCTGCGCTCGCTGGAGACCTCGCCTTGGGCCGGCGCCAGCACCAGCTTCCTGCCCGACGACAACAGGAAAGGCGACCGGCTGCACGAACTCGTCGAGCGGCTGAGCGCACGACTCGGGCCGCAGCAGGTGCGCGTGCCGGTGCCGCATGCCGACCACCGGCCCGAATGCATGCAGAGCTGGCGGCCGGCACTGCGCGCCCGGGGCGACGCGGTGGCCGCCGCGTCGCCCCGGTCCGGCCGGCCCGATGCCGTCTTCCCGGCCTGGCTGCTGCGCGATCCGCCGCGCCTGGAGACGCGCGACGGCCGTCCCTGGTACTTCGGCCCGCTGACCCTGCTGACGAGCCCGCAGCGCCAGGAAGGCGGCTGGTGGATCGACGAGGCCATGGACAAGCCGGGCGGCCGGCCGGCGGTGCGCGACTACTACATCGCCGAGAGCCCGGAGGCCGGACTGGTCTGGGTGTTCCGCGAGCAGCACGACTGGTTCCTGCAGGGGATCTATGCCTGACCTCACCGACAAGCAGATCCGGGCGCGCCGCCCGGCCCGGCTGCATGTGCTGCCGACACGCCCCATCGCCGGGCCGCCTTCCGAACTTCCCGCCTATGCCGAGCTGCACTGCCTGACCAACTTCAGCTTCCAGCGCGGCGCCTCGCGGCCGGAGGAGCTGGTCGCGCAGGCCCATCAGCTCGGCTACCGCGCGCTGGCGATCACCGACGAATGTTCGGTCGCGGGCATCGTGCGGGCCCATGTCGCGCTGCGCGAGCATCCGGAGGCGATGGCCGACTGGGAGCGGGCCCATCCCGAGGCGCCGGCGTTCGCGCGCAACCCGGATTTCCGGCTGCTGTTCGGCAGCGAGTTCGACTTCGGCCGCTTCCGCCTGGTGGCGATCGCGCACGATCTCGAGGGCTGGGGCAACCTGTGCGAGTTCATCACCGCCGCACGCACCACGAAAGCCCCGAAGGGCGAGTACCGCGTCTGCTGGGAGGACGGCAGCCCTGCCGCGCTCGCTCATTGCGAGATCCTCTTCGTGCCCCAGCGCCGGCCCGGCGGCGCGATCGACCGCCTCGCTCTGGCCGACGACCTGGCCCGGGCCCGTTCGATGTTCGGCATCCACGTCTGGCTGGCCGTCGAGCTGCTCAACGAGCTCGACGACGATCTCTGGCTCGTGACGCTGGAGGAACTCGGCGACGCCGCCGGCATCCCGCGCGTCGCGGCCGGCGACATCCACATGCACAAGCGCTCGCGCAAGCCATTGCAGGACGTGATCACCGCTATCCGCGAGGGCCGGCCGGTGGCCGAATGCGGCTTCGCGCTGCAGGGCAACGCGGAGCGGCACCTGCGCTCGCGCGTGCGGCTGGCGAACCTGTATCCGGCGGAGATGATGGCGAACACGCTGGAGGTCGCTGCACGCTGCCGTTTCGATCCGGACGAGATCAGGCAGCACTACGAATACCCGAAGGAGCTGCTCGGCAACGGCGAGACCCCGGCGCAGACCCTGGAGCGCAAGACCTGGGACGGGGCGGCGGACAGGTACCCGGGCGGCATTCCCGAGAAGGTGCGCAGGCAGCTGGCGCACGAGCTCGAACTCATCGTCGAGAAGCACTACGAGATGTTCTTCCTCACGGTGGAGGACATCGTGCGGTTCGCGCGCTCGGAGGAAATCCTGTGCCAGGGTCGCGGCTCGTCGGCGAATTCGGTGGTCTGCTTCTGCCTGGGCATCACCTCGATCGACCCGGAGATCGGCCACCTGCTGTTCGAGCGCTTCCTGAGCCGGGAGCGCAACGAGCCGCCCGACATCGACGTCGACTTCGAGCACCAGCGGCGGGAAGAAGTCATCCAGTACATCTACCGCAAGTACGGCCGCGAGCGCGCGGCCATCGCGGCGGTGGTGATCTGCTACCGCTCCCGCAGCGCGCTGCGCGACGTCGGCAAGGCGATGGGCGTCGATGCGCGGCTGGTGGAGGAGTTCGCCAGGGACCACTACTGGTTCGACCAGGCCATCCTCGAGGACCGCATGGAGGAGGCCATGGCGCGCGCCGGCGTGCGCGAGCCGGCGCTGCGGCTGCGCCAGTGGCTCGAACTCGCGCAGCAGCTCAACGGCTTTCCGCGCCACCTGAGCCAGCACGTCGGCGGCTTCGTGCTCACGCAGACGAAGCTCACGCGGCTGGTGCCGGTGGAGAACGCGTCGATGCCCGAGCGCTCGATCATCCAGTGGGAGAAGGACGACCTGGAGGCGATGGGCATGCTCAAGGTCGACGTTCTGGCGCTGGGCATGCTGAGCGCGATCCGGCGCTCGATCGACTTCATGAACCGGTGGCGCGGCACGGCCGTGCAGATGCACCAGATCCCCCACGACGACCCGAAGGTCTACGACATGATCTGCGCCGCCGATACGGTCGGCGTGTTCCAGATCGAGAGCCGCGCCCAGATGTCGATGCTGCCGCGCCTGCAGCCGCGCGAGTTCTACGACCTGGTGGTCGAGGTGGCCATCGTGCGGCCGGGGCCGATCCAGGGCGGCATGGTGCATCCGTACCTGAAGAACCGCGAGAAGGTCCGGCGCGGCGAGCAGATCGAGTACCGCTATCCGGCGCTCAAGGTGGCGCTCGAACGCACGCTGGGCGTGCCGATCTTTCAGGAGCAGGTGATGCAGATCGCGATGATCGCGGCGAAGTTCTCGCCCGACGAGGCCGATGCGCTGCGCCGCGCGATGGCCGCCTGGAAGCACACCGGCCGCATCGAGAAGTTCCAGGACAAGCTGATCGACGGCATGGTCGGCAACGGCTACGACCGGCCGTTCGCCGAGGCCATCTTCAGCCAGGTCAAGGGCTTCGGCGAATACGGTTTTCCGGAGAGCCACGCGGCCAGTTTCGCCAAGCTGGTGAGCGTGAGCTGCTGGCTCAAGTGCCACGAACCGGCCTGCTTCCTGGCTGCGATGCTCGACTCGCAGCCGATGGGTTTCTATTCGGCCTCGCAGCTGGTGCAGGACGCGCGCCGGCACGGGGTGGAGGTGCGGCCGGTGGACGTGACGGCGAGCGATTTCCACAGCACGCTGGAACAGGGCGGAGGGACCGATCCGGTGGTGCGCCTGGGACTCGGCCGCATCGTGGCGCTGACCAAGGCCGGCGCCGAGCGCCTGTTGAAGGCCCGCGCCGTGGCCCCGTTCACGAGCACCGAGGACCTCGCCCTGCGCGCCGACCTCGACGGCCGCGACATGGCCGCGCTCGCCGGGGCCGATGCGCTGATGGCGCTGTCGGGCCATCGCCGCCAGCAGGTCTGGGACGCCACGGCGCAACGCCGCACGACGGCGCTGCTCAAGGGCGTGCCGATCCACGAGGAGGCGCTGCGGTTGCCGGCCGCGTCCGAAGGCGAGGAGATCGTCGGCGACTACGCCTCGCTCGACCTCACGCTGCGCCGCCATCCGCTCGCGCTGCTGCGCCCGCGCTTCGCGCGCATGAAGCTATTGAGCGCCGACGAGCTGCGCGACCTGCCCGACGGCCGCATCGTGCGCGCCTGCGGCATCGTGACCATGCGGCAGCGCCCGGGCACCGCCAAGGGCACGATCTTCGTGTCGCTGGAAGACGAGACGGGCATCGTCAACGTCATCGTCTGGAACGACCTGGTCGAGGAGGCGCGCGAGCCGCTGCTCAAGGCCAAGCTGCTCGCGGTGCAGGGCGTGTGGCAGCGCAACACCGCCGGCGGCGGCCATGTGCGGCACCTGCTCGCGCGCCGCTTCAAGGACCTGACGCCGCTGCTGGGCCGGCTCGCCGAGGGCCGGCGCAGCCGGGACTTCCATTGACCGTGACTTCGGTCTTTTCCCTTTTCCTTCAATGGCCCCGCGCTCGACGAAGCGCGGCGCCGTGGTTAATCTGACGCGATGTCCTTCTCAGAATCCCCGGAAGTCTTCCAGAGCATCGACGTACCCTCGGGTCCGCCGCCCGAGCCGATGCCGCCCATCGCGCCGCCACCGTCGCCAGCGCCGGTGGTCGATCCGCCGCCGGGCGTGCCGCCCGTCACCGAGCCGGGCGGCACGCCGCCGGTGTCGGAGCCGCCCGCGGGCGCCGCCATCGGGCTCGGCCGCATCCATGCGCGCCGCCTGCGCGAGGTCTACCGCTCGGCAGGCTGGCCGTGCTGCGACCCGATCGAGGTCGACCTGCTGGCCGCCGGCCTGCTGGAGCGTCGCACCTCGGCGCTCGGCCACGAGACGCTGCGCGTCACCGACAGCGGCATCGCGCACATCGCCGGCTCGCTGCGCGTGAACCGCGCGGCGCTGTCGGACCACGAGGCGCTCGTGGAGCGGGTCGCGCGCGAGATGACGCGCTCGGGCCGCATCGCCTGGCGCGGCATCGGCCTGCGCGCGCAGCTGCCGGCCTTGCAGGAGGGCGGGCCGCACCGCTGGTGCATCGCGCGGCCCGATGTCTTCTCGATCCGCAACACCAGCGTCGAGGCCTATGCGCAGCCGATCGTCCACGAGATCAAGGTGCGTCGCGCCGACCTGATGGCCGACCTGCGCAAGCCCGACAAGCGCGCTGCCTATCTCGACCTGGGCGGCGAGTGCTGGTACGTGCTGGGTCGCGACGCGCGCGGTCGTCCGATCGCCACGCCGGAGGAGATACCCCTCGAATGCGGCGTGCTGATGCTCGACGAGAACGCCCGCCTGGTCGTTGCCCGGGCGGCCGTGCATCGCGCGCTTCCCCGGATGCCGTTCGCGACCTGGATGACGCTGGCCAAGGCGCAACCGGTACGCGGTTTCGACGAGGACACGCAGGGGCTGCTGGCGCCGCTCGACGAAGATTTGTCTGTCGGATGTGACTGACATCCATTTGCAATAATTGATTCCAAATGTAAACTATGTCACCCGTCGATCGTTGCTGGCATGTCGGGTCCGATCCGATCCTCTGCCGGAAGCCATCGATGCAGCCTCTTCTCGAATTCGTCAAGCGCCACGCACGCTCCTACACCTACAGCATCCGCGCCTCCCGGATGCCCGGCGCGGAGCCGGTCCCTTGCTACATCGACCGGGGTCACGTCTCGCTGACCGCGTGCCTCCAGGATGCGGCGCAAGCCCTGAGCACGAACTTTCCCCGCGTCAACGTCCGTTACCAGGACGTGTGCATGGGCGAGATCGACGCGCGTCAGCTCACGCGCAACGCGGAGCAGATCGCCAGCGCATGGATGCTGGCGGACGAGCACCGCGCTCAGGCGCGATCGCGCCGCGTCGCGTCCGAAGGTACCGAGAGCAGCCCGACCTTCTGAGGCTGCGACTGCCGGACTGCCGGACTGCCGGCGGTTACCGGTTGACGACCTTGCGCGACATCGACAGCACGATCGCGCCGCCGACCAGCAGGCTCGCCGCGATCACGAACAGCCCGTTGTTGGTGCTGCCCGTCACGTCCTTGATCCAGCCGACGATGAACGGGCTGACGAATCCGGCCAGGTTGCCCACGGAATTGATCAGCGCAATGCCCGCGGCGGCCGCGGCGCCGCCCAGGAAGGCCGGCGGCAGGCACCAGAACTGCGCAAGGCCGGTGAGGATGCCCATGGTCGCGACCGTCAGCGTGACGATGGCCCAGAGCGGCGTCTGCGGCACCAGCGTGCTCGCCACCAGGCCGATGGCACCGGCCACCGCCGGGATCGCGATGTGCCAGCGCCGCTCGCCGGTACGGTCGGAGTTGCGGCTGGTCCAGATCATGCAGACCACGGCCGCCGCGTAGGGAATCGCCACCAGGAAGCCGATCGTCGTCGTGTTGGAGATGCCCGATGCCTTGACCAGCGACGGCAGCCAGAAGCCGACGCCGTAGAGACCCATGATGAAGCCGAAGTAGGCCGCGCTCAGGATCCAGACCTTCGGATTGCGGAACGCGCCGGAAGCCGAGTGGTCCTCGACCTTCGCGCCGTCGGCGTCGATGTTCCGCTGCAGCATCTGCTTGTCCCGATCGCTCAGCCACGGCGCATCGGCGATCCGGTCCTTCAGCACCAGCAGCACCACCACGCCCAGCACCACCGAAGGCACCGCCTCGATGAAGAAGAGCCACTTCCAGCCGGCGACGCCGTGGAAGCCGTCGAAGGCCGAGAGGATCCAGCCCGACAGCGGCCCGCCGATCACGCCGGCCATCGGGATGCCGGTCATGAAGAGCGAAGTCACCTTGGCGCGCCGCGCGGCCGGATACCAGTAGGTGAGGTACAGGATGATGCCGGGGAAGAAGCCGGCCTCGGCCACGCCGAGGAAGAAGCGCAGCACGTAGAACGACGTCGGCGTCTGCACGAACACCATGCAGCCGGAGATCACGCCCCAGCTGATCATGATCCGGGCGATCCACTTGCGGGCGCCGAAGCGGTGCAGCGCCAGGTTGCTCGGCACCTCGAAGATGAAGTAGCCGAGGAAGAAGATGCCGGCACCCAGCCCGTAGATCGCCTCGCTGAACTTCAGGTCGTTGAGCATCTGCAGCTTGGCGAAGCCGACATTGACGCGGTCCAGGTAGGCCGCGACGTAGCAGATGAAGAGCAGCGGCAGCAGGCGCCAGGTGACGCGGGCGTAGGCCGCGTCGTCGGCGCCGTCCGCGCGCGGCTGCGCTGCCGCGCCGCGCGGCAGGGTGGTCGTGTTCATGGGTTGTCTCCGTTTTCTTGTGGGTCGCTCGCAGCCGCCGGGGCGGTGCTTCAGTCGAACATGTCCGGCTGCGTCTTCGCGATGTGGTCGTACAGCGTCTGGAAATGCAGCCAGCCGATGAACTCGCTGCCGACGTGCTCGCGACTGTAGCGCGCGCGCTCGGGCGTGACCAGGGTCGGCTTGATCCCGGTGGCGTCGATCATCAGCTGCTGCTGGCAGCAGCGTTCCAGCGCGATGAACCAGAAGGCCGCCGCGTCGATGCTGTGGCGGCTGGCCGTGAGCAGGCCGTGGTTCTGGTGGATGGCCGCCTTCACGCCCTGGAACGCATTGGCGACCTTGTTGCCGCCCTTCTTCTCCACCGCCACCTGGCCGGCCTCGTCGCCGATCACGACATGGTCCTCGAAGAACGCGGCGGCATCCTGCGTGATCGGTTCGAGCTTCTTGCCGAGCGCCGCGAAGGCCGTGCCGTAGACGGTGTGCGCATGGCACATCGCCAGGATGTCGGGATGCGCGTCGTGCACGGCGGCGTGCAGCACGAAGCCGGCGCGGTTGACCGCATGGTCGCCTTCGATCACGGTGCCTTCGTGGTCGACCAGGATCAGGTTGGAGACCTTGACCAGCGAGAAGTGCACGGCCATCGGGTTGGTCCAGTACAGGTGCGGCCGCTCCGGGTCGCGGATCGTCAGGTGGCCGGCGAAGCCGTAGTCGAAGCCCTGCAGCGCGAAGGCGCGGCAGGCGGCCACGAGATGCTCCTTCAGATACTGGCGTTCTTCGGCATGGCTGGTGAAGGTCGGGACTTCCGGAAAGATGAGGCCCTGCTGTTCGGGCTGGTAGACCGAGATGCGCTTGCGGGTGTCGAGCATGGTGTGTCTCTCGCTGGTTGTGTTCGTGAGGACGCCATCATGCGAAGCCGCGATGCGTTTGACAAAGGACGGCTGTTCGCCCACGGATGAAATGGATTCATCTATGCTCGCTCCAGCGAATTCTCCTCATGCGACGCCTCCCATCGTTCTCCGCCCTGCGTGCCTTCGAGTCCGCGGCCCGCCTCGGCGGCTTCCTGCAGGCCGGGGACGAACTCCACCTGACGGCCTCCGCCATCAGCCACCAGGTGCGCGCGCTGGAGACCTGGTTCGGCCGTGCGCTCTTCGTGCGCGGCGTGCGCAAGGTGACGCTGACGCTCGACGGTCGGCGGCTGCTCGACCGGCTCGGCCCGGCTTTCGACCAGATCGAGGATGCCTGCGCCGAACTGCGTCCGTCGCCCTCGCGCAGCGAACTCGCGGTGCATTGCGCGCCGAGCTTCGCGGCCACATGGCTCGGCCCGAGGCTGCCGCAGTTCATGGCGGCGCATCCGTCGGTCGTGATCCGCATGTCCTCGAGCGCCGAGCCCGCCGATCTTTCGAGATCGACGGAGATCGACGTCGCGATCGCCTACGGCGAGCCGCCGCCGCATGCCAGCGTGACGGTCGAGCCGCTGGGCCTGGAGGCGACCGTGCCGATGTGCGCGCCGCGCCTGCTCGAAGGCCGCGCGCCGCCGACGCCCGCCGACGTGCTGCGGTTGACGCTGATCGATTCGAAAGTGAATCCGGTCCAGTGGGCCGACTGGTGCCGGCTCAACGGCGTGAAGCTGCCGTCCGGCGCGCGGCCGTCGTTCGATCGCGGCTCGATGGCCATCGCCGCCGCCGCCGACGGCCTGGGCGTCGCGCTGGAGACGACGCGCTTCGCCGGGCCGGAACTCGCACGCGGCGAACTCGTGGTGCTGGACGGCGCGGAGTTCAGGCGCATCGAGCGCGTGATGCACTTCCTCTGCTACCGCCGATCGGGCGTCGACAACGAGCGGCTGATGGCGTTCTGCGGCTGGCTCAGGACGGAGCTGCTTCGCGCGCCCTGACGCGCCGCACCACCACCAGCCAGTCGAGCGCCAGCATCGCCAGCAGCGACGCGCCCACCAGCGGGAACGCGACGCCTCCCACCGCCAGCAGCGCGACCACCGTGCGCAGCGTCCGCCGGTCGGCCGGCAAGGGCGGCACGCCCATCGCGCCGGCCGGACGGCGCTTCCACCACATCGCGACCGCGCTCACGCACAGCAGCACGATGCCCAGGCAGGCCACGACCAGCACCGCCTGGTTCGGCACGCCGAACTCCTGGCCCATGTGGACGTTGATCCCCCATTCGAGCCAGCGGCCGAGCGGGCCGTAGTAGGCGTAGCGCATGTCCACGAGCGGTGCTCCGCTGTACTGGTCGAGGTGGATCACGCGCTGCTTCGAGAGCTCCGGCGGGTACACGGATGCGGTGTAGACGCCGGTCGGCCCCCGCGGCAGCGCGACCGTGAATCCTGGTGCGATGCCCAGGCGCTCGAAGACGGCGACGGCCGCATCGAGCCCGATGGCGTTCATGGCTGCAGCGGTTTCTGGTGCGGTCGCCCGGGCTGCATGGCCCTCGTGTCCGGCATGGTCCGCATGCGCCGAAGTGGGCACGCGCGCCTGCTTCAGCGACCAGGACGTGTGCCCGTCGTCGCTCATGCGCTGCTGCGACATCGGCACCTGCACCCGCACGCCGGCCGGATAGCCGAAATTGCTTCCGTTGGCCCACCGGTTGACCTGATCGCCCCAGAGCACCGACCACGGCATCCCGGTCAGCGCCAGGAAGACCAGTGCGCCGCCGACGAAGAGGCCGGTCACCGCATGCAGGTCGCGCCAGAACACCCGCTGGCGCGGCTTGCCTCGCACCGACAGCACGCCGCCCCGGCCGCCGCGTCCGGGCCCGCGCGGCCACCACAGGTAGATGCCGGTCGCCACCAGCAGCACGGCCCAGCCGGCCGCGATCTCGATGGCGCCGCGAGCGACCTTGCCGAAGTACTTGAGGCTGTGCAGCTTGCGGATCGTCCAGGCGACGCTGCCGCCATCGGGCAGCGCGCCCAGCACCCGCGCGCCGTGCGGGTCGACGAAGACCGACAGCGCCTGTCCGTCCGCGGCCGCGATGCCGACCTCGGCCGAATCGGTGGGCGACGCGGCTGGCGTGTATTTGCGCAGCGTGCCGGGATGTGCCGCCAGCGCGGCCGCCACCACTTCGCCGTGCGGCCGCGCAGGGCCTGTCGTCGTCACGAACTTCAGGTCGCGATGGAAATGGCCGTCGATCTGCGTCCTGAAGACATACAGGCCGCCCGTCACGGCCAGCCAGGTCAGGAACGGCAGCACCAGCAGGCCGGCGTAGAAGTGCCAGCGCCAGACGGCGCGGTAGAGGTTCGTCACCGGACTGGTGGTCGCGGTCATCGTCAGAACCTCACGTCGAGGCTGGCATACACGGCGCGGCCGTCGCCGGGGGAGAAGCCCGAGGAGCCGCTGTCGTACCACGCGTAGACGTACCTGCGGTCGGTGAGGTTCTTCACCTGCACGCCGACGCTCGTCGAGGGCGACACGCGGTAGCTCGCGCCGAGGTTGAGCAGCGCATACCTGCCGAAACGGCCCTGCGTGTTGGTGCGGTCGACGTCGTAGTCGCCCTGCGCGTTGCCCCAGGCCGACAGCTTCAGGCGCTCGGTCGCCTGGTAGTCGACGCCCAGCGAGAGCAGATCGTGCGGCACGTTCTCGATCTCGCGGCCGAGCGTGGCCGGCGCGCCCGGGTCGGGCGCGGTGATGCGCGCGAGCTGGTGCGAGTACGCGATCCAGGCCGTCGTGCGCGCGCCGGGCTTCGCGTTGAACTGGACGTCGTAGCCCTTTCTCAGCGTCCGGCCGACGTTGCCCAGGCCGCCCGGGTCGGGCAGGCCGTCGACGCCCAGCACGCGCGCCACCTCGCCCGAGGCGCGCTGTTCCCAGTAGGCGACGCGGCCGTCGAGCCACGGCAGCGGCGCGAACTTGACGCCGGCCTCCCAGCCGTCGTTGATCGACGGCTTCAGGTTGCGCGGCTGCGTGCGGTAGGCGTCGATGCCCGAGCCGATCTGGAAGGTGCGGCCCCAGTTGGCATAGACGCTGGCCTGCGGCAGCACGGTGTAGACCGCGCTGATCTTGGGCTGCTGGATGAGGCCGTAGTCGTTGACGCTCGAGCGCCTGCCGGTCAGGCGGTCGGTGAAGTCGCCGCCGACCTTGTCGACGCGCCATGCCGGCACGATCTTCAGCGCCTCGAACGGGCGGATCACCGCCTGCAGGTAGGCGCCGCGCGTGTCGAGATCGAAGTCCCAGTCGCGGAACCGCGAGGTGCGCACGCGTTCGAGGGTCCGGTAGCGCTGGCCGATGTTGTCCTGGCGCTGGACGTCGATGCCGCCCTCGAGCGTGAATTCGCGCGCCCACCCGACCTTCGGCCGCCAGGTCAGCGAGGAGATCGCACCGTTCTGCCGCTCGTCGGCATCGCGCTCTTGCTGCGTGCCGGCGGCGGTGAAGCGCACCCAGCGCCGGTTCTCGTAGCGGTTGGTGTAGAGCCTGGTCGACCACGACAGATCGGGCGCCAGTTCGCCGTCCAGGTGGACACTCGCCTGGCCGGTCGTGCGCTCGCTGCGGTCGGCCGATGCGTAGGCGGGCGAGCTGCGCGGCGCGTCCACGGCCTGGCGGTAGGTCAGGTAGCCGGACTCGAGCGCCTCGTTGTCGAAGTAGCGGGCGCTCAGGCCGACCCGCCAGCGGCCGTCGTCGGTGGTGTAGAGCCACTTGGCCGAGAGCGAACGCTTGCGGGCGTCGGCATGGTCGCGAAAGCCGTCCGAGTCGCGCCACGAGAGCGCGTAGTTCTGGCTCCAGTTGCCGCTCTCGATGCCCTTGACGACCTGCACCTCCTTCGTGCCGAAGCTGCCCGCCGTGAGGCTGGCACGCCCTTCGTTGCCACCGCTGCGCGTGAGCACGTTGGCGTTGCCGGCGATGTTGTTCAGGCCCCAGCGCGGGTCGTTGGTGCCGCGCACGATCTCGATCGCCTCGATGTCGAGCGGGAACACCGCGTCCAGGAAGGGCATGCCGCCCGCGTTGTCGTTGCTCGGTATGCCGTCGATTAGCAGCTTGACCGCATTCACGCGGCCCTCGCCGTTGAAGCCGCGGAACGAGAAGCGGCCGGCGTCCGTGCCCTGCTTGAACTGCGTGACCTGCACGCCCGGCGCACGCGCGAGCAGCTCCCAGCTGTAGTCGACATGCTGGTCGTGCAGCAGGCTGCCGCCGAGGATGTCGACCGAGCTGAAGACGTTGCGCGCGGCGAGCGGGCCGGTCGCCGCCGACGGGGCCGATTCGACGTCGATGGTGCCGAGCGTCAGCGCCGAATCGTCGGTGCGCTGGCGGGCGGGCGTCTCCGGCTGCGCTTGCGCGGAGGCCGTCGCGACGAGCGAGAGGGTGAAGGACGCGGCGAGTGCGTGCCGCAGGGACGCGCGCCGCCTGGGGGGCGCGGAGAAGGGGATCGGTGTCATGGAGTCGCTGGCCTGAACGGGAGACGGACCACGCGACGCCGGTTTTGCGGCGACGCGCGGGGCTCGAGTGCCTGCGGCCGATCGGCCGCAGGTGCTCTCTTCGATGCTCAGGAAGCGGGAGGTGGGGCGCGCGGCTGCGCCGTCGACCACGCGAACAGCGGGCGCGGCGACTTCAGGAACAGTTCGGGCAGGCCGGGTCGGAGCGCTGGCACGAACATCGACGCCGGCGCCGCAGGCGGCATCCCGAGCGCGGTCGTGTGCGACGAGCAGAAGGCGCAGTGCTGCTGCGCGTGGTCGGCCGGTGCCTTGTGTGCCGGACCGTCCGGTCCGCTGTCGCCGGTGTCGACCCGCATCGTGCCCATGGCGGTGCAGACCTCGACCCAGCCCTGGTCGGGCGCGCCTCGCGACGTGCGCTCCAGCGCCCGGGTCGCGAGCGGCGCCATCGAGCCCAGCAGGATCGC
>JAKONL010000627.1 GCA_022701965.1 Burkholderiaceae bacterium
CCGTGATCGGGCTCAACCTGTGTCCATTCGCGAAGGCCGTGCATGCGAAGCGACAGATCCACTACGCCGTGCACCTCGCGGCGGACGACGACGCCGGGCTGATCGACGAGCTGCTCGCGCAGGCCGCCGCACTGGTGGCGATGCCGGCGTCGGAGCGCGACACCACGCTCGTCGTCGCGCCGAACGCGTTGGCGGATTTCCTGGACTTCAACGACCTGGTCGCACGCGCCGAGCGGCGCCTGAACAAGGCCGGCTTCGACGGCACGCTGCAGCTCGCCAGCTTCCATCCGCGCTTCCAGTTCGCCGGGTCCAATGCCGACGAGATCGCCAACGCGACCAATCGCGCCCCGCATCCCACGCTGCACCTGTTGCGCGAGGAAAGCGTCGACCGCGCCGTCGAGGCCTTTCCCGATGCCGATGCGATCTTCGGGCGCAACATCGAGCGCCTGGAAGCGCTCGGCGCCGACGGCTGGGCGGCGCTGGACGTCGGGCCGGGCGCGACGATCCGGTGAATCCAACCATCCGACTGCGAAGATGAAGACCACGACCAAGATCAAGACACCGGCGAAGTCCGCGGACGCCGAAACGCCCTGGCAACTGCTGCCCGCCGGAAACGCCAGGGCGGGCACGGTTCCGGGCCGTCCCTTGAGCAAGGCCGACAAGGCCGACGCGGACGTCCTCCAGGAACTGCGTCCGGGACAGTCGATCGAGCTGCTCAAAGAGCTGCACATCCTCACGCGCGAGGGCCGGCTCAACCAGGACTCGCGCCGCAAGCTCAAGCAGGTCTACCACCTGTTCCAGTTCATCGAGAAGCTGCTGCGCGATCTGCCCGACCAAGGCGCGAACGCCACGCTGGCCGACCACGGCGCGGGCAAGTCGTACCTGGGTTTCATCATCTACGACCTGTTCTTCAATGCGCCGGACCGCGCCGGCAGCAGTGGCGGACGCGTGTTCGGGATCGAGACCCGCAGCGAACTGATCGAGAAGTCGCGCGAGCTGGCTGCGCGCCTGGGCTTCGACCGCATGGCGTTCCTCAACCTCACGGTGGCTGAATCGACGCATTCGGACGCTCTGCCCGAGCAGATCGACATCGTGACGGCCCTGCATGCCTGCGACACCGCGACCGACGACGCGATCGCGTTCGGGCTCGCCAAGCGGGCGCGGTACATGGTGCTGGTGCCGTGCTGCCAGGCGGAGATCGCCGCGTCGCTGCGGCAGACGCGCGCGCTCTCGCTCGCCCGCACGCCGCTGGCCGAACTCTGGCGCCATCCGCTTCACACCCGGGAGATCGGCAGCCAGCTCACCAACGTGCTGCGCTGCCTGTATCTGGAGGCGAGCGGTTACCAGGTCACCGTGACCGAACTGGTCGGCTGGGAGCACAGCATGAAGAACGAGCTCATCATCGCGCGCCGCACCGGCCAGCCGAAGGCCGGCGCGGCCGATCGCCTGCGCGACCTGCTGGCGGAGTTCGGCCTGAGCGCGCTGCTGGAGACGCGTTTTCCTCTGCAGTAGATCGAGCGGACCGCTGGTGACCCCCTTTCGAGAACACCGCGGATCTGGCTTCGCCAGTCCGCCGGTGTTGCTCCCGGCACGGGAAGGGCGAAGCGACATGAAGTGCGCGCAGCCGGGGGGCGAGCCCTAGTGGCCCGCCTGGCTCGACTGACGCTGGCCGACCGGACGCATCACGTCATCCAGCGCGGCAACAACCGCCAGCCGGTCTTCGTCGACGACGCCGACCGGTCGCGCATGCTGGCACTGCTGGCCGAGCACGCACCGCGATACGGCGTCGCCCTGCATGCCTACGTGCTGATGGACAACCATTTCCATCTGCTCGCCACGCCTTCGACCGACGACGGACTGCCGAAACTCATGCAGGCGGTCGGCCGCGGCTACGTGCGCGCCTTCAACGACCGGCACGGGCGCAGCGGCACGCTCTGGGAGGGCCGCTACCGCTCGACGGTGATCCAGCCCGAGCGCTACCTGATCGCCTGCATGGTGCACATGGACCTGAATCCGGTGCGCGACGGCCTCGCCCGGGAGGCGGGCGATTTCCCGTGGTCGAGCCACGCGCACTACACCGGTGTCCGCAACGATCGCTTCCTCACGCCGCATCCGCTGGTCTGGGCGCTGGGAAACACGCCGTTCGCACGCGAGGCGGCATACGCGGAAAGGGTCGCGGCCGGCATCGGCGTCCGCGAGCAGTCGTTCCTGATCGAAGCGACGCTCCAGGGTTGGGCCGCCGGCGACGCCGACTTCGTCGCGCAGCTGCAGTCGGCGACGTCGCGGCGGGTCGTCAAGCAGCGTGCAGGGCGCAAGCCGAGCCTGCCGCCTGCGTAGGTACCGAGCCGTCCATTGATCTGTCCCCAATTTAATTCTGAGTGCCGGAGTCGGAATTCAATTGGAATCTGACCCTTATTAAAGTGCTTGGCATTGTTCGTGCAACGTCCTATCCTCCCGTTCCCACGAAAATTTCCCCTGCGAAACAATGAAGGAGTGCGCCTCATGACCACGGCTGCCGAGATCCAACACCTCGAACAACACGGGCTGTATTCGTCCAGCAACGAACACGACGCCTGCGGTCTCGGTTTCGTGGCCCATATCAAGGGCGAGAAGCGTCACGACATCGTGACCCAGGCGCTCAAGATCCTGGAGAACATCGACCATCGCGGCGCCGTCGGCGCCGACAAGCTGATGGGCGACGGCGCCGGCATCCTGATCCAGATCCCCGATGCGCTCTACCGCGAGGAAATGGCCGCGCAGGGCGTCGCGCTGCCGCCGTACGGCGAGTACGGCGTCGGCATGATCTTCCTGCCCAAGGAGCATGCCTCGCGCATGGCCTGCGAACAGGAGATGGAGCGTGCCATCAAGGCCGAGGGCCAGGTGCTGCTCGGCTGGCGCGACGTGCCGGTCAACCGCGACATGCCGATGTCGCCGGCCGTCAAGAAGACCGAGCCGATCCTGCGCCAGGTCTTCATCGGCCGCGGCA
>JAKONL010000017.1 GCA_022701965.1 Burkholderiaceae bacterium
ACGATCCCGACACCGACGCCGTCATCATGATCGGCGAGATCGGCGGCCCCGACGAAGCCGATGCGGCCCGCTGGTGCAAGGACCACATGAAGAAGCCGGTCGTCGGCTTCATCGCCGGCGTCACGGCCCCTCCGGGCAAGCGCATGGGCCATGCCGGCGCGCTGATCTCCGGCGGTGCCGACACGGCCGATGCCAAGCTCTCCATCATGGAAGAGTCGGGCTTCACCGTGACGCGCAACTTCTCCGAGCTGGCCAAGCTGCTCAAGGCGCGCCTGTAAGCAGATCGCAGGCAGCACGGATTCGCGCCGCCTGACGACGACCACAACAAACGACGAGGCGCTCGCAACCAGGTTGCTGGCGCCTTTTCTACTCATAACAGTGGCCTAGAGACATCGAGACCGACATCATGGAATTCCTGCAGACCCCCGACTTCTGGCTCAACCTGCTGAAGATCGTCTGGATCAACATCATCCTTTCCGGCGACAACGCCGTCGTGATCGCGCTGGCGGCACGCTCGCTGCCGCCGGCGCAGCAGAAGCAGGCCGTACTGATCGGCTCCGGCGCCGCGGTCGTCCTGCGCATCGCGCTCACCGTGGTCGCGGCCAAGCTGCTGGCGCTGCCGTACCTGCAGATCGTCGGCGGCCTGCTGCTGCTCTGGATCGGCTTGCAGCTCCTCGGCGACGAGGAGGAAGGCGAGGGCGAGAGCAAGGAGTACGGCAGCATGTTCGCGGCCGTGCGCACGATCCTGATCGCCGACCTGGTGATGAGCCTGGACAACGTGATCGCCGTCGCCGCGGCGGCGCAGGGCAACACCACGCTGCTGATCCTCGGCCTGGCGATCAGCATCCCGCTGGTGATCTTCGGCAGCACGCTGATGATCAAGCTCATGGAGCGCTTCCCGATCATCGTGCTGCTCGGCGCCCTGCTGATCGGCTGGGTCGGCGGCGAGACCATCGTCGGCGACGTGTCGCTCGCCGGTGTCCGCGCGACCTACCCGTGGCTGCACTATGCGGGCGCCTTCGCCGGCGCGGCCTTCGTCTTCATCGCCGGCCGGCTGCTGCAGAAGCGCGGGCACGACAAGACCGCCGCGCACTGAACCTGAAAACGCGATTCACCATGACGACACACTCCTACGCCCTGCCCATGCCTCCCGCATCCGGCGCCGTGAAGTCATGGGAATACGAGGCGCTGACCGATCCGGGCCGCGTGCGGGCCAACAACGAGGACGCGATCGCGGTCGATCCGGCGCTCGGCTTCGCGGTGCTCGCCGACGGCATGGGCGGCTACAACGGCGGCGAAGTGGCCAGCGGCATGGCGATCGCCCTGCTGCGCGCGAGTTTCGGCCACTGGCTCGCCCATGCGGGCAGCCGGGCGCCGGTGCGCTCGGTGCGGATGGCGCTGCAGGTCGGCACCGACGAGGCCAACAGCGCGATCCTCGAGGCCGGCAGCGCCAATCCGCATCTGCAGGGCATGGGCACGACGCTCGTGCTCGCAGTGCTGGGGCCCGAGCGCATCGTCGTCGGCCATATCGGCGATTCCCGCTGCTACCGGCTGCGCGACGGCAACCTCGACCAACTCACGCGCGACCATTCGCTCATGCAGGACCAGCTCGACGCGGGCCTGATCACGCCCGAGCAGGCCGCGCTGTCGCCGCACCGCAACCTGGTCACGCGCGCACTCGGCATCGAGCGGGCGGTCGAACTGGAGATCACCGAATATCCGGCATTCCCCGACGACGTCTATCTGCTGTGCTCGGACGGGCTCAGCGAGATGGTCCGCGACCAGGATATCCAGGCGATTCTGTTAGAACAACGGACGTTGGCGGAGCGGGCGACACTTCTGGTCGCGGCCGCGAACGAAAACGGCGGTCGCGACAACATTTCGGTCGTTCTCGCGCGGGCGGTGGGCGGTTAGCGCCTGCGTCCCCGGCCGCCCCTTCAAGCAGTCTCAGGAGCCGGCCATGCCGAAGATGATCGTCTCGATCGATGGTGTCGTCATCAAGGAAGTGACGCTCGCGAAAGACCGCACCACGCTCGGGCGGCGGCCCTACAACGACATCGTCATCGACAACCTCGCGATCAGCGGCGAGCACGCCGTGCTGCACATGATCGGCGGCGAAGTCATGATCGAGGACCTCGAGAGCACCAACGGCACCTATGTCAACGCCCGCGCCGTCAAGAAGCAGGCGCTGGCGCACGACGACGTGGTGGAGGTCGGCAAGTACAGGATCCGCTACCTGGCGCATGCCGGCACCGGCGCGTCGTCGCCCGACGTCTCCCAACCGATCGTGCCCGTCGCCTCCGCGCCGATACCCCTGTCGACGGTATCGACCGTCAGCGCCACCTTCGGCGGCGGCGGCGTGAGCCCGGCGGCGTTGCGGGTGCTGTCTGGCGTGGGCGCGGGACGCGAACTGTCGCTCGAGAAGGTGGTCACCACCATCGGCAAGCCCGGCATCGCGGTGGCGGCAGTGACGCGTCGGCTGCACGGCTACGTGATCGCGCCGATCGACGGCGGGACGATGCTCAACGGGGAGCAGCTTGGCACGGAGGCGGTGACGCTGCAGGACGGGGATCTGCTGGAGCTTGGCGGGACCAAGATGCAGTTCGTGCATGCCGGGTAAGACCTCGGCCGGCTCATTCACAAAATGACACATTTCGATCGATGTGACAAAAATGTCGGAACTGTTTGTTTAGGTTTCGACAGTTTTGTCAGGCGTTCTAACCAGAACGTTCTAAGTTTTTGTGCTTCTCCATGGATTTTGGGCGGAATCGCAGGGTGGCACGCATGGTGCGATTAGATAGGCGCACCGGCCAGACCGGGCTGACCAACCAACCTGGAGTATTTGAAATGAACCGTCGTTCCATTGCACGCAATGTGCAAAAGGGTTTCACCCTGATCGAATTGATGATCGTCGTGGCGATCATCGGTATTTTGGCTGCTGTGGCGTTGCCTGCTTATCAGGACTATGTGAAGCGATCCAAGGTTGTGGAGGGCCTGTCCTTGGCAGCTTCTGCTAAAACCCTCGTAACTGAAAACGCAGCTAATGGTCGGCAATATGACGCAGGTTTTGTTGCGCCATCAGCAACCGCGAATGTTACTGGTGTCGCTATCAATAATGCGAACGGTGTCATCACTGTGACGTATGCAGCTCCAGTGCAAGCGAATGGAACTCTTATTCTGCGTCCCTATACGGGACCAGCTACCACCCCTGTAGCTTTGCCAACATCCGTGACTGCTGGTTATGCACCGCCAGAAGGTTCGATCTCGTGGGCCTGCGGTGCGCTCGGCGCAGCAGCTCCTGCTACTCCAGGAACTCTTCAGTCGCGGTACGCTCCAGCAAACTGCCGTTGATTCGAAATGTTTTAAAGGGCCGCCGTTTGGCGGCCCTTTTTTAATTCCAAATTCATCTATAAGAAGCCTATAGAGGGCAGAGCTCAGCAAGAAGCAAATGAATATTCTTCATGTAATTACAAGCATGGACCCGGAGCTTGGTGGTCTCTCGCAAGCAATTCGAAACACGCTCCCTGCTTTGGCATTACAGGTTTCTAAAAACGAAGTCCTCAGCCTCGACGCCCCCGACGCCTCCTTCCTCGGCAAAGACCCCTTCCCCGTCCACGCCGTCGGCCCCTCCAAAGGCCC
>JAKONL010000019.1 GCA_022701965.1 Burkholderiaceae bacterium
CGGCGGCGGTGATGTGGCCGCCCATCGAGACCCCGGTGATGTAGATGCGGCTCGGCGGCGTCAGGCGGCGGCCGTTGTCCGCGGCGATCTGCGTGAAGGCATTGGCCAGCGCGTTGGTGTCCTCGACGCCGGCGCGCACGTCGTAGTAGTTCTTGGAATAGCTCGACGCGGCCCAGGCGTAGCCGTTCGCGATCAGGTAGCGGCGGATCTGCGGGTTCTGCACCGTGAGCAGGTTGCCGGTGCCGGCATAGCCGTGCGCGTACATCACGAGCTTGCCGTTCCAGTTCGGCGGCACTTCCACGCGGTAGGCCGCATTGCCGAGCGTGCCGGCCCAGCGGCTGGTCGAGGAGACGTCGATGACGTCGCCCGCGGCCGGTGCGAGCGCGGTGAAGGTGGTGGCGGGCGGCGTCGCCGGCGCGAAGGCGGTGCGGGTGTCCTGCACGCGCGTCTCCTCGGGCGCCGGTGCGCTCGACGAGCCGCCGCCACCGCCGCCGCAGGCGGCGAGCGCCAGCGATGCGGCGAGGGTGAGCAGCGGAAGTCTGTTGTTGTTCATCTGAATGTCTCCAATTGGTGGTTCGGCGAAAAGCAGTGGAGCCTAGGGCGGTCGGCGTCGCCGCGCTGCACGGGGTTACCCGATGGCGCTATCGCCTCCGCGACAGACCCGCGACAGGTCGCCGGACTGTATATTTCTCCAGTCCTTCCATCGATCATGTCCCAGCCTCCCGCCCCCGAACCTTCGCCCGACCATCCCGTTGCGACGGTGTCGGTCAAGGCCCTGTGCGCGTTCGGCGCCAAGGCCGGCGACCTGGACTTCCGCTTCGGCCCGGTGCCCAGTGCGCAGGAGGGCATCGCCGGCCACCTGCTGGTGCAGGGCCGCCGCGGCGACGGCTACCAGAGCGAGGTGACGCTCTCGACCGATTTCGAGGGCCTGCGGGTACGGGGCCGCGCCGACGGCTTCCAGTCCGGCGGCGGCGGCACGCCGCGCGTCGAGGAGATCAAGACCTTCCGCGGCGACTTCGACGCGATCCGCCAGAACCATCGCGCGCTGCACTGGGCGCAGGCACGGACCTACGGCTGGATGCTGTGCGAGAAGCATGCGCTGCCCGCCATCGAGGTGGCTCTGGTCTATCTCGACCTTGCTTCGGGCGACGAGACCGTGCTCGCCGAGCACATGACGCGCGAGCATTTGCGCGACGCGTTCCATGCGCTGTGCCGCACCTTCAGTGCCTGGGCGCTGCAGGAGGGCCGGCACCGCGCGGTCCTGCGCGGCGCGCTCGGCCGGCTCGCCTTTCCGCACGCGGACTTCCGCGTCGGCCAGCGCGAGCTCGCGCAGGGCGTGTACCGCGCCGCGGCGTCGCGGCGCTGCCTGATCGCGCAGGCGCCCACGGGCATCGGCAAGACGGTCGCGACGCTCTTCCCGCTGCTGCGCGGCTGGCCGGCGCACGGCACCGACAAGGTGTTCTTCCTGACGGCGAAGACCTCGGGCCGCGCCGTCGCGCTCGAGGCGCTGGATCTCATCGCGCCCTCGGATGGCGGCGACGCGACAGCCGTACCGCTTCGCGTGGTCGAGCTCGTCGCGCGCGACAAGCTCTGCGAATATCCCGGCCGGGCCTGCAGCGGCGAGGCCTGCCCGCTCGCGGCCGGCTTCTACGACCGGCTCCCGAACGCGCGCGCCGCCGCCGTCGAGACGCCCCGGCTCACCTCCGGCGCGCTGCGGCAGGTGGCGCTCGCGCACCAGGTCTGCCCGTACTACCTGTCGCAGGAGATGGTTCGCTGGGCCGACGTGGTGGTCGCCGACTACAACTACTACTTCGACGGCAGCGCCTTCCTGTTCGCGCTGACGCGCCAGGAGGACTGGAAGGTCGCGGTGCTGGTCGACGAGGCGCACAACCTGCTCGAGCGCGCGCGCGGCATGTATTCGGCCGTGCTCGACGCCGGCGCGCTGGCGCAGGCGAGGGCGGTCGCGCCCGACGCGCTGCTGCCGGTCGTGGACCGCGTGCGGCGCGAATGGCGCAGGCTCCAGCACGGCCAGGCTACCGACTACGCCGCGCACGACGAGGTGCCCGAGGACCTGCACCAGTCGCTGCAGGACGCCGTCGCCGCGATGGCCGAGCATTTCGCCGCCGCGCCCGAGGACGCCCGGGGCCCGCTGCAGCGTTTCTTCTTCGACGCGCTCCATTTCCTGCGGCTGTCGGCATCGCTGGCCGGCCATTCCGTGTTCGAGAGCACCCTGGAAGGCATGGGCCCGTCGGACGCCATCGCGGTGCGCAACCTGATCCCGGCGCCGCACCTCAAGTGGCGTTTCGCCGCGTCGACGACGACCGTCTGCTTCTCGGGCACCATCGCGCCCTTCGCGTTCTATCGCGACATGCTCGGGCTGCCCCGGAACGCGGCCGAGCTCGAAGTCGCATCGCCGTTCCGCGCGACGCAGCTCGAGGTGCACGTCGCGCGCGACATCTCCACGCGCTACCACGACCGGGCCGGCTCGATGCACCGGCTGGTCGACGCCGTGGCAGCGCAGTACGAGCGCCGGCCGGGCAACTACATGGTGTTCTTCGGCAGCTTCGATTTCCTCGTCAAGGCGCGGGGGCTGTTCGCGCAACGCCATCCGGGGATCGCCGCCTGGGCGCAGTCCCCGGGCATGCCCGAGGCGGAGCGGGAGGCCTTCGTCGCGCGCTTCCGTCCGGGCGGGCGGGGCATCGGCTTCGCGGTGCTCGGCGGCGCCTTCGGCGAAGGCGTCGACCTGCCCGGCGACCGGTTGATCGGCGTCTTCGTCGCCAGTCTGGGCCTGCCGCAGCACGACGCGCGCAACGAGGCCATGCGACAGCGCATCGACGAGCGCTTCGGCGGCGACGGCTATGCCTACACCTACCTCTATCCGGGCCTGCGCAAGGTGATCCAGGCCGCCGGCCGCGTGATCCGCACAGAGGAGGATACCGGCGTGCTGCACCTGCTGGACGATCGCTTCGCGCAGCCCGAGGTTCTGCGACTGCTGCCGCCGTGGTGGCGCATCGAAGGGATCGAGCGTACCGACGTACGCCTCTGAAATCTCTCGACACGAGTCTTCGCGAGAGCGGAATACCAAGAGGTCGCCGCCGCGAAGTCGCCGCTGAACAGTTCTCGCGCGTCGAGCAAGCGGAATGCATCGACCTGGAGCCGCACCGCTCGTTCACCGTGCCCGCATTGACTCGTCTTCAATGATCGAGCAGGCCTGCAGGCTTCGCTTCGGACTCAAAGGCAATACACCACGTCAGACGCTCTGGCTCGTGCATACGCACGAGCGCCACAGCGAGCGCGGTAACATGCCGGCCCGATTCCTGAAAACTCTTTTTTTTGAGCGTATGCGCCATGAGTATCCCACAAAAAGATTACTCACGAAGAAAAAATGTGAATAGAAGTAACGAAAGGCTTACCGCACGGCGTCCAACTCATGCAGTACGACAGGACGTATGTCCGGCGTTGGTGAGCCCGATCGCCGGTCACTTGCCCGTCGATCGTTCGCAAAGCGCATCGGTCCCGCAGCCGTTCGTCGAGGAACAACGACAGCACGAGCGTGAACGCTCCTTGCGCGAACGGCCGGGGCGCAACGTGGATGCCGGCCTGCCGCCGCAGCCAAGGATCGACGCCGTCGTCGCTCGCGTGCAGAAGGCCATCGTCGAGCGGGGTCAACACCAACTACAGATTCCAAGCCCATGAACAAGAACTTCCACCGCATCGTCTTCAACGCCTCGCGCGGTCTGCGCATGGTGGTCCAGGAGACGGCGAGGAGTGCGGGCAAGGTCGCCAGCGGCACCACCGGTGCGGTCGTCAGCGCAACGGCCTTCGCCGCCGCGCTCATGAGCGCGCCGTTGCATGCCCAGATCGTGGCCGACCCCGGTGCGCCGGGCACCCAGCGGCCCACGGTCCTGGTCGCGCCCAACGGCGTGCCGCTGGTCAACATCCAGACGCCGTCCGCTTCGGGCGTCTCGCGCAACGCCTACCGGCAGTTCGACATCGGTGGCAACGGCGCCATCCTCAACAACAGCCGCGCCGCCGTCCAGACCCGGCTCGGCGGCTACGTGCAGGGCAATCCATGGCTGGCGACCGGATCGGCCCGCGTCATCGTCAACGAGGTCAACAGCGCCAACCCGAGCCACCTGCGCGGCTTCCTGGAGGTGGCGGGTCCGCGCTCCGAAGTGATCATCGCCAATCCGGCGGGCATCCAGGTCGACGGCGGCGGCTTCATCAACGTCAACCGCGCCACGCTCACCACCGGAGTGCCGCAATACGGCGCCTCGGGCGGCCTGGAGAGCTATGTCGTGCGCGGCGGTACGGTCGCCGTCTCGGGCTCGGGCCTGGATGCAGGCAGCGCCGATTCGCTGTCGATCCTCTCGCGGGCCTTCGCATTGAGCGGTGCGCTGCATGCGAGCGACCTCGCGGTGGTCGCCGGTGCGAACCGGGTCACTGCCGACCTGGGCGGCATCGCACCCATTGCCGGGTCTGCAGGCGCGCCCGCGTACGCCATCGACGTCGCGCAGCTCGGCGGCATGTACGCGAACCACATCGCACTGGTCGTCAACGAGGCCGGTGTCGGCGCCCGGAACGCCGGCACGATCCAGACCGCCACGGGCACCTACGCGCTCGCCGGTACGGGTCCAGGTGCGGGCAAGCTCACGCTGTCGGTGGATGGGCTGCTGGACAACAGCGGGCTGATCCAGGTGGCCACCGATGGCGTCCTGCGGGCGGGCAGCCTCGGCAACGGCG
Source organism: Burkholderiaceae bacterium (assembly GCA_022701965.1). Next base: position 4,744 of record JAKONL010000019.1, read on the forward strand.
GGACGGTGCGGAGCGCGGCCGTCCTGCAGGTCGCCACCCAGGGCGATCTGACCAACCACATCGCCGGCACTGGCGGCGCCGGTGGCACAGGCGGCACGATGGAAGCCCGAAGGCTTGACCTGCGCAGCGCGACGGGCGACATCGACAACCGCGCCGGCACCCTGCGCCAGACGAGCACCGCGGGCCTCGCGATCACGGCGCCGGGCCTGAGCAACACGAACGGCGGCTTCATCGGGACCGAGCCGGTGGCGGCAACGACGGGCAGCAGCGGCAGCAGCGGCGGCAGCGGCAGCAGCGGCGGCAGCGGCAGCAGCACGGGTGGCACGGGCGGCGCAGCGATCCCGCCGGGCACCGGCACGCCCGGCAGCGCTGCCGGCGGCGCGCCGGCATCCGCCCTCGTGTCGCCTGTCGTCTCGCCCGGCGCGCTCGTCGCCGCGGGCCGCGTGCGCAACGATGGCGGCAGGATCCACGCGGGCGGCGACATCGCGCTGCAGACCCCGAACATCGACAACGCCGGCGGCACGCTGCGCGTCGCCGATCTGGCTGTCGCCGGGGCGGCCTTCAGCAACGCGGGCGGCACGCTGGCAGTGACCAACACGTTCAGCGCCGGCGTCGGCACGCTGGACAACGCGGGCGGCAACCTGCACGCGCGCACCATCGCCATCACCACCACCGGGGACCTGGACAACCGCGGCGGCACGCTCGCGAGCGATGGCGCAATGGAGCTCGCCGTCGGGGGTGCGTTCAGCAATGCCGATGGCTCGGCCTCGGCCGTCGACGCGTTCAGCGCCACTGTGGCCGGCGACCTGGACAACACGGCGGGCACGTTGCGCGGTAACGCCGCCGTGACGGTGGCCGCACGCGCGCTGGACAATGCGCGCGGCTCGATCCAGTCGAGCGCGGGTGCCGTCGCGCTCGGCGCCGCCAGGCAGCTCGTCAACGACAAGGGCAGCATCGGCGCGGCCACCGATCTCGCCATCCGGGCCGGCAGCCTGTCCAGCTCCGGCACGCTGCGCGCGCAGCGCGACAGCACCCTCACCGTCGCGAACGCTTTCTCCAACGACGGCAGTGTCACCTCGGGGCGCCATACCACCATCACGGCAGCCAGCGTCGGCAGCACTGCGGCCGGCGTATTCGGGGCGGGCGTCCGGGCCGACGGCACGCTCGGCACCTCCGGATTGGCCGGTGACCTGAGCATCGCCACCACCGGCGCGCTCCAGGCCGCGGGTGGCCTGCTGGCGGCCGGCGACATCCGGGCGCAAGGCGCAAGCACCGACCTGTCGGGTAGCCGGACCACGGGCGCGAACATCGCCCTCGCCGCGACTGCGGGCGACGTGACCACGCGCCATGCAACCGCGACGACACCGGGCACCCTGACGGTGAATGCGAACGCGTCGAGCGGCCAGTCCTTGAACAACGATGCCGGCGTCCTGAACGCCGCTCGGCTCGACCTGCACGCCTCCAATCTCGGGAACACGGCCGGTGGGCAGATCGTGCAGACCGGCACGGACCCGACCGTCATCTCGGTCACCGGCACGCTGGACAACACGGCCGGAACCATCGCCAGCAACGCCGCGGATGTCGCGCTCTCGGCGGGCACCTTCGTGAACGCGGGCGGCAACGTGCAGCACGCCGGGACCGGCACGCTGGACATCGGCGCGACGCGATCGTTCTCCGGCGCGAACGGTCGGATCGAGAGCAATGGCGCGTTGAACGCCCACGGGGGCGACTTCGACCTGGACGGGGCAACGAGCCGGTCCGCCCAGCTCGCCCTGGATGCGGCCAGCCTGCGCAACAGGGCCGGTTCCATCGTGCAGACGGGCACGGGCGTCACGCGCGTCGCCACGGCCGGCGATCTGGTCAACGATGGCGGCACCATCGCCACCAACGCCACCGATGTGGCGCTGCGTGCGGGCGGCACGCTCTCCAACGCGGCAGGCCATCTCCGGCACGCGGGCGGCGGGACGTTGGCGCTCACGGCCGGCAGCTATGCCGGCGCCCAGGGTCAGCTCGTCACCAACGGCGCACTCGTCGTCCGGGTGGCCGGCGCGTTCTCGCAGGACGGTGGAACGACCAGTGCCGCGCAGCTCACGCTCGATGCGGGATCAGTCGGTAACGTGGGCGGAACGATCACCCAGACCGGCTCGGGCACAACCCGCATCGCTGCGGCCACCCGCCTGGACAACGGCGGCGGCAGTATCGCCAGCAACGGTACGGACCTGGGCATCTCGGCCCGTACGGTGTCGAATGCGAACGGGCACATCCGGCATGCGGGCACCGGTTCCCTGGATATCGCTGCCACGCAGTCGTTCTCGGGTGCGAACGGCCAGATCGTGACCAACGGGCTGCTCGATGCCCACGGAGGCGACTTCGATCTGGACGGTGCGACCACCCGTGCCGGACGTATCGCCGTCGATGCAGCGAGCCTGAGCAACCGGGCCGGGCAGATCGTCCAGAGCGGGACGGGCGCGACCCGCATCGCGGCTGCCGGAGGCCTGGACAACGACGGAGGCACCATCGCCTCGAACGGCGCCGGACTGAGCGTCATCGCCGGCGGCACGCTATCGAACGCCAACGGGAAGCTGCGGCACGCGGGAGCCGGAGTCCTGAGCGTTGCCGCCGGCAGCTACAGCGGAGCAGGCGGCGAGATCACCGCCAATGACGCAT
>JAKONL010000028.1 GCA_022701965.1 Burkholderiaceae bacterium
ACTGGTTCCTCGACGGCTGGGCCGGCGCCTACCTCAACCGCCAGGGCTACTACAGCGCCGTGCTCGACACCGCCAAGGCCAAGATGGAAGCCTACGAGTGGGCCTACTGGATGGAAGGCAAGCCCGCGTCGCAGGACATCAAGAGCCCGACCGGCGACGTGTTGGCCAAGGCCGGTTCGGTGCGCGACGGCGGCAGCTACGAACAGCGCATGGGCGGCATCGCCTGCTGGAACGCGGTCATGGACGAGAACGAGTACATGGTCAGGAAATGGAACGAATTCGTGGCTGCCTGACTGGCTCACCCCCAGTCTTCGCGCACTTCGTGTCGCTTCGCCAACCCCCTACCGGGGGCGACACCAGCGGCCTGGCAAAGCCAGTTCCGCGGTGTCCCGCGAATGGGCATCGCTTCGCTCGCCCTGGGAAGCGCCCACTTTCCCCCATCGATCAATGAGCACACCCGTCGCATCCAGCCACGCCGCCACCGAGCCCATGCATGCCGTGAAGGCCTGGTGGCAGGCGCTGCCCCTTGCGCTGGTGTTCCTGCTGTTCTTCCTGATCCCGCTGGCGCTGATCGCGATGGTCAGCCTGTGGAACTTCAACGAGTACGAGCTGATCCCCGCGATCACGCTGCGCAACTACGCGAGCCTGTTCGAGGGCTGCTCGCGGCTCACCGACAACGGCGACTTCTGCGTCACGCTGAGCACCTATCTCAGCACGCTCAAGTTCTGCCTGCTGGTCTGGGGCATCACGCTGCTGGTCGGTTTTTCGGTCGCGTACTTCCTCGCGTTCCACGTGCGTTCGGCCGCGATGCAGACGGTGCTGTTCGTGCTGTGCACGGTGCCGTTCTGGACCTCCAACGTGATCCGCATGATCTCGTGGGTGCCGCTGCTCGGGCGCAACGGACTGGTCAACCAGGGGCTGATCGGCATGGGCGTGGTCGAGCAGCCGGTCGAATGGCTGCTGTTCTCCGATTTCTCGGTGGTGCTCGCCTTCGTGCATCTCTACACGATGTTCATGATCGTGCCGATCTTCAACTCGATGATGCGCATCGACCGCTCGCTGCTCGAAGCCGCGAACGACGCCGGCGCCACCGGCTGGCAGACGCTGTGGAACGTGATCGTCCCGCTCTCGCGCACCGGCATCCTGATCGGCTCGATCTTCGTCATCACCATCGTCATGGGCGACTTCGTCACCATCGGCGTGATGGGCGGCCAGCAGATCGCCTCCATCGGCAAGATCATCCAGGTGCAGACGTCCTACCTGCAGTTCCCGCTCGCCGCGGCCAACGCGATGATCCTGCTGGCCGTGGTGCTGATGATCATCTGGGGCCTGACGCGCCTCGTCGATATCCGGAAGGAGCTCTGAGATGAGCGCACGCATCGGCGAGAAGCGCGCCGCCGGTTTCTGGCCGCTGGCGATCGTCTTCGGGCTCTTCGTGCTGTTCCTCTACGGTCCGATGGTCACGATCTTCGTGCTGAGCTTCCAGGGCCCGGAGGGCGGGCTCACGTTTCCGCTGCGCGGTGTCTCGCTGCACTGGTTCCGCCAGCTCGCCGCCGGGCTCGGCACGGTGGACATCGGCGCGGCCTTCGGGCGGTCGCTGATGCTGGGCGCGGTCGTGATGCTGTGCACGGTGGTGCTGTCGGTGCTGGCCGGACTCGCGTTCCGCAAGAAGCTCGCCGGTGGCAACGCGCTGTTCTTCGTCACCGTGGCCAGCCTGATCATGCCGTCGATCATCGTGTCGCTGGGCATCGGGCTGCAGTTCCGGCTGCTCGACACCGGCATCAAGGACGGCCTCGCGGCGCTCGGCGCGACGGGCCTGCTGGAGGAATACGGCACCTCGCTCGGCCTCCTTACCTCTGCGCTCGGTGCGCACCTGACCTGGACGCTGCCGTTCGGCCTGCTGATCATGTTCGCGGTCTTCAACCGCTTCGACCCGGCCTACGAGGAGGCCGCGCGTGACCTCGGCGCCACGCCGTGGCAGAGCTTCCGCCATGTCGTGCTGCCGCTGATCGCTCCGTCGATCGTGGGCATCGGCATGTTCGGCTTCACGCTGAGCTGGGACGAGATCGCCCGCACCTCGCAGGCGATCGGCGACGTCAACACGCTGCCGCTCGAGCTGCAGGCACTGACGTCCACCGTGACCACGCCGTCGATCTACGCGCTGGGCACGGTCACGACCGTCGTCTCGCTCGCGGTCATGGGCGTGGCGCTGGGTGCGGTCGCGCTGCTGCGCCGGCGCTCGGCGCGGCGGCGCTGATCCGCCGGAGCGCCATCGAAGGAGAACACGATGCCCAGGCTGCTCGTCATCAACCCGAACACCGCGGCGCCGATCACCGCCATGCTCCAGCGCCATGTCCAGTCCGTGGCCGGTGCGGCGCTGGACGTGCGCGCGGTGACGGCGCGCTTCGGCGCGCCCTACATCTCGTCGGAGGCGAGCTATGCGGTCGCCGGCCACGCGGTGCTCGATGCCTGGGCGGCGACGGTGTCGGAGCCCGCCGAGCGGCCCGACGCGGTGCTGGTGGCGTGCTTCGGTGATCCGGGCGTGTTCGCGCTGCGCGAAGGCGCGGGCGTGCCGGTGAACGGCCTGGCGGAAGCGGCTTTTTCGGAAGCGGCCTGGCACGGCCGCTTCGCGATCGTGACCGGCGGCGAGCGCTGGCGGCCGATGCTGTCGCGCCTGGGCCATGCGCTCGGCCATTCGCAGACGCTGGCGGGCATCCACACCGTGGCACCCACCGGCGCGCAACTCGCGGCGGACCCGGCCGGTGCGCGGGCGCTGCTGGCGTCCGCCTGCTGCGAGGCGGTCGAGCGCTTCAAGGTGCAGTCGGTGATCCTCGGAGGCGCGGGACTGGCCGGCATGGCCGCGGACATCGCCGCCCTGGTGCCGGTGCCGCTGATCGACAGCGTGAGCGCCGGTGCGCAATGGGCCGTCGATGCGTTGCGCCGTGGCGACCGCACGCCGGCGGACGGCTCGCACGGTTTCGGCGTGGCGTGGCAGAACGTCGCCTGGGAACTCGCTGCACTGGCGTGACTGCCGGGCATCGTGGCAGCATCGTCGCATGACCACGCCCTATACCCCCGAATCCCTGACCCGTACCGATACCGATGCCTCGCGCGGCCTGACCGTGCTCGACTTCGGTACCAATTGGTGTGGCCACTGCCAGGCGGCCCAGCCGCTGGTCGACCGCGTTCTCGGTGCGCGTGCCGACGTGACCCATGTGAAGGTCGAGGACGGCAGCGGCAGGCCGCTGGGGCGTTCGTACCGCGTCAAGCTCTGGCCGACGCTGGTGTTCCTGAAGGACGGTGTCGAGGTGGCCCGGGTGGTGCGGCCGGTGACGACACAGACGGTGTCCGAGGCGCTGACGGCGGCCGGCTGACCGGCGGATCGCCCCAAAACTTACAAAACCTCGTTGATTTGTAAAATATTGCAACGCATAATCGCGTGACTTGCTGGGTGCTGTCGCGCACTTCGAATGCATCGACGGTCGGATTCCGCAATTCCGATCGGCCCGATCGATGCTCGTGCTGGCTCGCGCTTCGACTCCGACCGTTAAGCCCAAGTACCGACCATGAGCGCATTCGACTTCGACCTGGAACTGCCGGCCGCCTGGAATCGCAGGGTGGCGGCTGCGCCTTCCGAAGCCCGGGAGCCGGGGTCCGCGCGCGACCTGCAGGCGATCCTGAGCGCCTCGGGCGCCCTCGCGCTCTACGTGGATACGAACGGCCGCGTGCTGCATGCGAGCGAGTCCTCCGCGGTGCTGCTGGCGTTCCCGATGGAGCATCTGCTGCACGCGGCGGTCGGCGACCTCGTGGCCTCCGACCATCGCGACATCCTGAACGATCTGGTGCGAAACGCATGGGCGCAGTCGGAGGACAAGCATGCCCGGCTGCGTTTCACCGGCGGCCTGGCCGAGAGTCTCTGGCTCGAGATCACCATCCGGCCGGCGCCGCAGGCGAACGGCACGAGACGCCTGATCGTCTTCGGCTACGACGTCAGCGAATGGGTCCGCGCCGAACAGGTGCTCGTCGCGGAAGCACTGATCGATCCGCTGACCGGCCTGGGCAATCGGGCGCGGCTGCGGCAGGTGGTCTCCGACCGGATTCTCACGGCCGTCCGGGACGACACGCCGTTCGCGCTGGCCCTGCTGGACCTGGACGGTTTCAAGCGCGTCAACGACACCCTGGGCCACGACATGGGCGATGCCCTGCTGAAGGAAGTCGCCGTGCGTCTGCGCGCCTCGGTACGACCCACGGATACCGTGGCGCGCATGGGCGGCGACGAATTCGTCGTGCTGATGGCCAGCGTGGCGTCGGAGGCCGCCGCCAGCGCGGTCGCCGAACGGATCATGCAGAGCCTGCGCAAGCCTTTCGCGCTGGCCGATTGCCAGGTGCGGGTGACGACCAGCCTCGGACTGGCGTTCTCGGGCAACGCCTGTCCGCTGAACGAGTCGGGCCTGCTCAAGCAGGCCGATCTCGCGATGTACGAAGCCAAGGCGCAAGGCAAGAACCGCCTGTGCGCTTACAGCTCGCACATGGAGCGCAAGCAGCGCGACCAGTTCGCCATCGAGCAGGACATGTTCGATGCCGTGCAGAACGGCGAATTCACGCTCCACTACCAGCCGATCTTCGTTCCCCTGACCGGCGAGGTACTCGGGCTGGAGGCACTCATGCGCTGGGAGCGCCCGGGAGGCAACGTCCCGCCGCTCGAATTCATCGCGATGGCCGAGCACAACGGGCTGATCAATCTCCTGGGCGACTGGGCGCTGCGCAGCGCCTGCCAGCAGCTGCGGTGCTGGGACGACGCCGGCAAGCATTTCGCGTACGTCTCGGTCAACGTCTCCCCGATCCAGTTCCGCCATCCCGGATTCGTCGAGGGTGTGCGCAAGGCCCTTTGCGCCTCGTCGCTGAGCGGCCATCGCCTGGTGCTCGAGATCACCGAAGGCACCCTGATGACGGACCCCGAGCATGCCGGCAAGCTGCTCAACGAACTCAACGAGCACGGCGTGCGCATCGCGATCGACGATTTCGGCACCGGCTACTCGAGCCTCGCGTACCTGCAGAAACTGCCGCTCCAGGCGCTCAAGATCGACCGCAGCTTCGTCGCCGACATGCAGCATTCGCACCACGGCCGCACCATCGTGCTCGCCGTGCTGTCGCTGGCCCGGGAGCTCGGCCTGATCTCCATCGCCGAAGGCGTCGAGACCGAGGAACAGTGCGACCTGCTCGCAGCGCACGGGTGCGACTACGCCCAGGGCTGGCTGCGCGCGCCCGCGTTGCCGACCCAGGAGCTCGAACGCCGGCTCGACGCCGGCCTCCTCACCCTGCACCGACATCTCGCCCTCGCCGGTTGAAACCGTCTCAATGACCTCTTCCAAGGAACAGTTCTTCCAGACCCTGTGGTCGCGCATGACCCAGCAGGGCGACTTCCCGACGCTGCAGTTCTCCATCGACAACCTGGTCTCGACGCTGGGTTCGGAGGCCAACGTCAATGCGCTGGCCTCCGGCGTCCTGGCGGATTTCGCGCTGTCGCAGCGCGTGCTGCGCCTGGCCAATTCCGCGATGTACGCCTCCTTCGGCGGCGACGTGACCACCGTCTCCCGCGCGATCATGGTGCTGGGCGTCGACACGGTGAGCCACCTGGCCCTGGGCCTGCAGTTGCTGGACAACTTCCGCGGCGCGGCCGCCACCCGCCCCCAGGCTTCCGATGCGCTCAAGCGCGCCATCCTGGCCGGCGAATTCGCCCGCATGCTGAGCAGTTCGCAGGGCATCCATCAGGGCGAGGAGGCCGTGGTGTGCACCCTGATGCACCACCTCAGCCAGCTGCTGGTGGTGTTCTATTTCCCCGACCAGTGGGAAACCGTCCAGACCCGGGCCGACGGCGGGGAGGCGCTGACGGTGGCCTGCGAGGCGGTGCTGGGCGTGTCGCTGGAGGAGATCGCGAGCGCCGCCGCGAAGAAATGGCGCCTGCCCGAGCTCATCGTCGAGACGATGTCCGAGAAGTCGCTCGATCCCGAGAAGATCGCTTCTTCCCACACCAGCTGGCTCGGTGCGATGGCCGAAGTCTCGTCGCAGGCCGCGGCCGTCATGGCCGCCGGCGGCGGCCGCAGCGAAGTGCGCACGCTGCTGCTGGCGCATGCGCAGGCACTGGGGCTCGACGAACATGTCGTCGATGCCGCAGCCATCCGGGCCGAGGGCCTGAAGGACGACCTGGGCGGGATGGCGTCGAGCGTCTACCCGGCGCGCAACGAGGCGCCCGGCAAGCCGGCGAATCTCCTCGCCCGCCTGAAGTCGGCATTGACCGCGACGCGCGGATTCGCACCCTCGCTGTCGGTGTCGGATCTGGTGCCGCTGGTGGTCGAGACGACCATGCAGGCGATGAATTTCACGAACTGCTTCGTGATGGTGCTGGATTCGCAGGCCAGGCGCTTCAGTGCACGGGTGGGTTTCGGGCCGGGCATCGCCGAGAAGCTTTCCGCGCTGGTGTTCGACGAGGCTTTCGTTCCCGACGTGTTCCACTTCGCCGCCAATGCCTGGAATCCCACCTGCGTCGTCGATACGTTTGCCAAGGAAACGGTCAATCGCATTCCCCGCTGGTACAGGGAAGCTTTCACCGACACCCGATCGCTCGTCATCGCACCGGTCTTCCACAACGGTCGTCCGGTCGCTCTGGTGTGCGGCGACTGGGGAACGACGGGTTGCGGCCCCGGCGCCCTGAGCGACGACGACCGGAGCGCGCTGAAGGCCCTGGTGGCGGAGATCGGCGTGGGCTTCCGCCGCAGCCAGGCCACTGCGGCGGCGGCCTGATCCGGCGCTACTGCAGGCGTTCACCGAACTTTACGCACGCACACGGTGCGCTTACCTGCGCCGCGGACGGCCGATACACGGCGCTTCCACACTTCGATTCACCCGCTGCCCGAACGCATCGGGAACGGCTCCGGCAACGGGGCATCCCTCATCGAAAGGAAGCAACCATGATCTCCTCACGCCAACGCATCCTCTGGGCCGGCCTTCTGGCTTCGGCCACCTTCGCCGCCGCAGCGCAGACACCCCCTCCGCCCGTCGCTGCATCGACCAATTCGCCGGCCGCGATCACTGCGGTCGAGCAGCACCGTGCGAGCAGGGCCGACCAGCCGCGCGACGGCAAGTCCTTCGAACGCATGCAGGAGCGTCGCGCGAAGCATCTGGCCGATCTCAAGTCCAAGCTGCGACTCGACGCGTCGCAGCAAGGCGCATGGTCGACCTTCACGACGGCCATCCAGCCACCTCCGAAGGGCGAGCGTCCGGACCGCGCCGCCATGCGTGCCGAATTCGAGAAGTTGACGACGCCGCAACGCCTGGACCGCATGCAGGCACGTCAGGCCGAGCGCACGGCCCTGGCCACACGGCGTGCCGACGCGACGCGAACGTTCTACGCGTCGCTTCGTCCGGAGCAGCAGAAGACTTTCGATGCCGAGTCGATGCGTTTCGGTCCGCGAGACGGTCATGGCCCGCGTGGTGAGCATGGTGGTCCCCGTCGCGGTGATCAGGTGTCGATGCCGAAGGGTTGAAGTCGATGCGACCGCCGTGC
>JAKONL010000030.1 GCA_022701965.1 Burkholderiaceae bacterium
GACGTCACCGTTCACGACGTTGAAGTCCTCGTCGCGCGCCTTCGGGCTCTGCGCGGCCCAGGCCAGGTGGCGGGCCAGCAGGCGGGCGTCGGTCATGTCGGTCAGGCCTTCCCACTGCGCGGCGGAACCGGGGAAGACGAAGGGCTGTCCGCTGGCCCTGCACAGCGTCGCGTAGACGGCCAGCGTCACGCCCATGTTCATCGCGTTGCCCACCGCGTAGCCGATGATCGTGTGCGGGCGGTGCACGCTCCAGCCGAAACCGTGGCGCTCGGCGGCCTCGAACAGGCGGTCTTCCTGCGCGTAGTAGAAGTTGTCGACCGGCTGGCGGCCCTGCTCCTCGCGGAACGGCGTCTGCGGCACGCTGCCGGTGCCGTAGGCCTCGAACGGACCGAGGTAGTGCTTGAGCCCCGTCACGAGCGCCGCGTGGCCGCCGCGCAGCGACGGGCCGACCGCGTCCAGCACGTTCTGCACCATCGCGCCGTTGACGCGGATGTTCTCCTTCTCGCTGGCCTGCCGCGCCCAGGCCGTGAAGAAGACCTGCTGCACGTCGAGACCGCGCAGCGCCGCGGCGAGCTGCGCCGGGTCGGTGAGGTCGGCCGTGATCGGGATGCAGCCCGACGCGACCGGCGTGCGGCCGCGCGAGAGGCCGTGGACGGCCCAGCCATCGGTCAGGAGATGTTCGGAGAGTGCGTTGCCGATGACGCCGCTGACGCCGACGATGAGTGCTTTTTTGTTCATCGCCCATGGTCCCACCGAGGCGTCAAGCCTGCAGGCGACTCGCCGCTTGGCCTTCGGCACCGTGCGGTCGGCGCGGTCGTCACGTACCGGCGATGAGTTTCTGCACCAGTTCGGCGGTGGTCGCCGCCCGGTACTTGCGCATGAGCCGCGCACGATGCAGCTCGACCGTGCGGTGGCTGATGCCGAACTCGCGCCCGATCTCCTTGGAGGTCAGCCCGCGCATCACCTGCGCGGCGACCTCGCGTTCGCGCGGCGTGAGCTCGCCCTGCGCCGAGCCGGCGGCCGCGGCCTTGGAAGCCCGGCGCGAACCGAGGTCTTCGAAGGTCCAGATGCCCGCCTCGTGCGGCGCTGCCCGATTGAGCGCGTGGCCCGAGACGTGGCACCAGAACGTGTCGCCGGCGAAGGCCCCGTGGAGGTCGCCGAGCCGGCGCATCATGCGGTTGTCCGCGTAGCGTCCGCTCGCGTTGAGCAGCGGCACCATGCGCCGGCCGATGCGCTCGAACTCGACCGCGCTCGGGTAGAGGACGCGGAACGACTGGCCCACCAGCATCTCGCGCGTGGCGCCGAACATCTCGCACAGCCTCTGGTTGCAGTCGAGCATGGTGCGCTCGCGCGAGAGCACCATGCCGACCGGCGCATGCTCGAAGGCGAGGCGGTAGTCGATCGTCTCCACGGGGTCTCCATTACGAATTACTACGTACGCGGGTACGTAGTATCGTTTCGGGCGTTCCACAACCTCCGAGGATCACGACCCATGGCCAACAAGATCTATTCCTCCGCCGACGAGGCGCTCAAGGGCGTCGTCGCCGACGGGCAGACGCTCGCCGTCGGCGGCTTCGGCCTCTGCGGCATTCCCGAAGCGCTGATCGACGCGCTGCACGACTCCGGCGTCAAGAACCTGACCTGTGTCTCCAACAACGCGGGCGTCGACGGCTTCGGTCTCGGCAAGCTGCTCGGCACGCGCCAGATCAGGAAGATGGTCGCGAGCTACGTCGGCGAGAACAAGGAGTTCGAGCGCCAGTACCTGGCCGGCGAACTCGAGCTCGAATTCACGCCGCAGGGCACGCTGGCAGAGAAGCTGCGCGCGGGCGGCGCCGGCATCCCGGCCTTCTTCACCAAGACCGGCGTCGGCACGCAGGTGGCGGAAGGCAAGGAACTGCGCGAGTTCGACGGCGAGACCTACGTGATGGAACGCTCGATCGTGCCCGACGTGGCGCTGGTCAAGGCCGATGTCGCCGACAAGTCGGGCAACCTGCGCTTCCGGCTGACGGCGCGCAACTTCAATCCCGCCGCCGCGATGGCCGGCAAGGTGTGCATCGCCGAGGTCGAGCGGATCGTCGAGACCGGCGAACTCGCCCCCGACGACATCCACCTGCCGGGTATCTACGTGCACCGCATCGTGCTCAACGCCAACCCCGAGAAGCGCATCGAGAAGCGCACCGTGAGCGCCGCGGCGCCGGTCGACGTCGAGGCCGCCAAGGTCGAGGCGCAGGCCGTGATCGCCCAGGCCGCCGTCGTCGACGAGCTTCCCGTGCCGACCGTGCCCGCCAACCACATTCAAGGAGACTGAGATGCCCTGGACCCAGGATCAGATGGCCGCGCGCGCGGCGCAGGAACTCGAAGACGGCTTTTACGTGAACCTCGGCATCGGCATCCCGACGCTGGTGGCGAACTTCGTCGGCGACAAGGAAGTCTGGCTGCAGAGCGAGAACGGCATGCTTGGCATCGGCGCCTTCCCGACCGAGGACGCGGTCGACGCCGACCTCATCAACGCCGGCAAGCAGACCGTCACCACCATTCCCGGCAGCGCCATCTTCGGCAGCCACGACAGCTTCGCGATGATCCGCGGCGGCAAGATCAACCTGTCGATCCTCGGCGCGATGCAGGTCAGCGAGAAGGGCGACCTGGCCAACTGGATGATCCCCGGCAAGATGGTCAAGGGCATGGGCGGCGCGATGGACCTGGTGGCCGGCGTCAAGCGCGTGATCGTGCTGATGGAGCATGTCGCCCGCAAGAAGGACGGCACCGAGGACATGAAGATCCTGCCCGAGTGCACCCTGCCGCTGACCGGCGTCGGCGTGGTCGACCGGATCATCACCGACCTCGCGGTGCTGGACGTGACGCCCGAGGGGCTGAAGGTGGTGGAGCTGGCCGACGGCGTGAGCTTCGAGGCGCTGCAGGCGAAGACGGGCGTGACGCTGGTGCGCTGACCATGTCCGGCAACTCCGCGCCCGCCGACGTCCTCGCCGACCTCTGGGCGAGGGGGGGTCTGCCGGCCGAAGCGCTCGCGCAGGCCAGGCTCACCGGTGCCGACCCGGTATTTCCATCGTCGTTCCCGGTCGGCACCGCCGCGCAGACCACGGTCGCGGCGGCAGCGCTCGCCGCCTGCGAACTCGGCCATCTGCGCGGCATGCCGCGGCAGCGCGTCGAGGTCGACATGACGGCCGCTGCGGTCGAGGCGACCGGCTGGTTCAGCCTCGACGGCGTCGCGCCGGAACTCTGGGACGCGTGCTCCGGCCTCTACCGCTGCGCCGACGGCCATGTGCGCATCCATGCCAACTTCGCGCACCATCGCGAAGGCGCGCTGCGACTGCTGGGTCTCGATCCGGCGAAGGCGAAGCGTGCCGATGTCGAGACCGCGCTGCTCGGCTGGCGCGCGCTCGACTTCGAGAACGCCGCCGCCGAGCGCGGCCTCGTCGCGACAGCGCTGCGCGGCTTCGACGACTGGGACGCGACGCCGCAAGGCCAGGCCTTGAGGACGCAGCCGCTGTTCACGATCGAGCGCACCGGCGACGCGCCGCCCCTTCGACTGCCCGCGCTGGCCGCCGAAGACCTGACGCGGCCGCTCGCCGGCGCGCGCGTGCTCGACCTCACGCGCATTCTGGCCGGCCCGGTCGGCGGGCGCACGCTGGCCGCCTACGGCGCCGACGTGATGCTCGTGAATTCGCCATCGCTGCCCAACATCGCGGCCATCGCCGACACGAGCCGCGGCAAGCTGTCGGCGCTGGCCGACCTGCGCACCGGGGAGGGCCGCGACGCGCTGCAGCGGCTGACCGCCGGCGCCCACGTCTTCGTGCAGGGCTACCGGCCGGGCGGCCTCGACGAACTGGGTTTCGGCGCGCAGGCCGTGGCGCGACAGCGGCCCGGCATCGTCCATGTCTCGCTCAGCGCGTACGGCACGCAGGGCCCGTGGGCCGGGCGCCGCGGCTTCGACTCGCTGGTGCAGACGGCGATGGGCTTCAACCGTGCCGAGGGCGAAGCGGCGGGCGACGGCCGGCCGCGCCCGATGCCCATGCAGATCCTCGACGAGGCGACCGGCTACCTGATCGCCTTCTGCAGCGCCGTCGCACTGTGCCGCCAGCAGCGCGAGGGTGGCAGCTGGGAAGTCAGGCTGTCGCTGGCGCAGACCGCGCAGTGGCTGCGCGGCCTGGATCGCGTGCCGCACGGCCTCGCGACGCCGGTCCCCGACCGCGAGCCGTATCTGGAAACCGAGGCATCGGGATTCGGGCTTCTTCGCGCGGTGCGCCACGGCGCCGTCATCGGCGTCGGCGCGAACGCCTCCGTCCGGCTGCGGCCTTCGATGCCGCCCGGCAGCCATCCGCCGTGCTGGCCGTCCCCGGATTCCGGCACGGACCATGCGTGCCAACCCTCATGAAAAAACAACGCGACCCGCTATCCTCGACGCCGCTGCTGCGCGTGGCCGCCAGTTCGGTGCACGGACTCGGCGCCTACGCGACCCGCGACCTGCCTGCAGATACCTTCCTCGGTCTCTACGAAGGCCGGCGCTACAGCGCCGAGCAGGTCGCGGCCAAGGACTGGAACAACCAGCTGACCTACCTCTTCAAGCTGTCGAACGGCGAGACCATCGACGGCGGCAAGGGCGGCAACGGCACGCGGCACCTCAACCATTCGTGCGAGCCGAACTGCGATGCGGTCGAGGACTACGACGAGGCCGGCCGGCTGCTCCTGCGTTTCCAGACGCTGGTCGCGGTCGAGGCCGGAGACGAACTCTTCATCGACTACTGCCTGACGGCCGACGACGATTCGACCGCCGCCGACTACCCATGCCATTGCGGCTCGGCCGAGTGCCGCGGCACCCTGCTCGCGCCGGCGAAGGACAAGGACGAAGCCTCGCCGGACGTGCCCGCGGACCCGTTGTCGGACCTGCCTTTCGCCCGCGACTGAAGCGCGTTTTCGCGCTATTCCCTTCGTCGCGCTCGCGCCGGTGAAGCGGCTATAAACGTCCCTCCAATGGACAACCAGGCCGACTTCATCGCATCCCCCGATTCGCCCGAAAACACGCCGCAGGACGATCCTCCTCCCGTCGTCATCGAGGTCGCCGCAGACGCCACGCTCGGCTACGCCTCCATCCAGAACGCGGTCCCCGTGCTGCGATCGATGTCGATCACCAACGGCGGCATCGCGCCGCTTTCGAACGTCGAGGTGCGCATTGCCTGCAACCCGCCGTTCGCCGAACGCATCACGCTGCGCTTCGACCGCCTGGCCGCCGGCGAGACACGCCGCATCGCGCCGCTCGACCTGCGTCCCGACCACGCATGGCTCGCCGATCTCCAGGAGTCGGTGCGCGCGTCGATCGAGGTCGACGTATCGGCCGCCGGTGTCGACGTGGCGCGCACGACGCGGCCGGTCGAAGTGCTCGCCTACGACCAGTGGGCCGGCACGCGGGCCCTGCCCGAACTGCTCGCGGCGTTCTGCATGCCCAACAACCCGGCCGTCGACATGCTGATGGGCAAGGCCTCGGCGCTGCTGCGTTCGGCGCATGCCGAGCTGTCGATGAGCGGCTATCAGGCCAGGAGCCGCGACACCGTCTGGAAGCAGGTCTCGGCGATCTACGGCACCGTCGCCGCCGAGGAGCTGCAGTACGCCGAACCGCCCGCGTCGTTCGGCGACGACGGCCAGAAGATCCGCACGCCCGACCGGGTTCTCGCGCACCGCGTCGCGACCTGCCTGGATCTGGCGATGCTGTTCGCCTCGGCCTTCGAGCAGGCCGGATTGCGCCCCGTGGTGCTGTTGAAGGAAGGCCATGCCTGGGTCGGCGTCTGGCTTCACGCCACCTGCTTTCCCGATCCGCTGACCGACGACGTGCAGGCCGTGCGCAAGCGGGTCGACAGCGGCGAGCTGC
>JAKONL010000045.1 GCA_022701965.1 Burkholderiaceae bacterium
GCGATCCAGGCGCACAACATCCCGCCGGGCATGAGCGACCCGAAGGATGCGCGCGCCAACACCGCCGTGATCGACAGCGCCGTCAAGGTGCTGCGCGGCTGGGACCGCATCCTGGGCTCGATGGTGATCAGCCCCGAGCGCGCGCTGGAGGAACTCAACGGCGACTGGACCGCGTCGCAGGAGCTCGCCGACGTGCTGATGCGCAAGTACCGGCTGCCGTTCCGGGTCGGTCATCACTTCGCCTCCGAGATCGTCGACTACGCCAAGGCCAAGGACATCAAGCCGCTCGACTTCCCCTATGCCGAGGCGCAGCGCATCTACGCCGATGCGGTCAAGGGCTCGAAGTACGACGGCGCGCTGCCGATGAGCGAGCGCGAATTCCGCAGCCTGCTCGATCCGGTGGCGATCGTGCGCGAGCGCGCGACCGTCGGCGGCCCGCAGCCCTCGGAGATGGACCGCATGCTCAAGGGCGCGAACCAGCGGATCGCCCAGCAGGACGCCTGGATCCAGGAGAAGCGCGCGCGCATCGCCGCGTCGCTCGCGCGGCTGGACGCCGATTTCGGCCGGCTGCTGGCCGGCGGCAGGTAAAGGGCGGGAAATCGCGCCGGAATCGGCATTCAAGAATCGGCCGGCGCCGCCGATATGTCTCCTGAATGGGCCTTCAGGCCCGCCGAAGGACCACATGAAGGGCGTCGTTTTCCAGGAATTCATCGAGATGGTCGAGACGACCTTCTCCGCCGAGATGGCCGACCAGATCATCGAGGCGTCCGACCTCTCGACCGGAGGCGCCTACACCTCGGTGGGCACCTACGACCACGACGAGATGGTCCAGCTGGTGGTCAACCTGAGCGCGCGCACCGGCATCGCGCTGCCGACCCTGCTGCGCGCCTTCGGCAAGCACCTGCTGGGCCGTTTCGCGGCGATGTATCCCAAACACTTCGCCGGCCGCACCAGCACCTTCGAGCTGCTGGAGGTGCTCGACAACAAGATCCACGTCGAGGTCAGGAAGCTGTATCCGGACGCCGAGCTGCCGGTGTTCGACCACGACCTGAGCACGCCCGGCGCGATGGCCTTCGTCTACCGCTCCAAGCGTCCCTTCGCCGACCTGGCCGACGGACTGATCGCCGGCTGCATCGCGCATTTCGGCGAGCGCATCGAAGTCACGCGCGAGGACTATCCCTGCCAGAGCGGCGCGCATTCGCGCTTCGTATTGCAGAAGCTGGGCGATGCAGCCTGAGATCGAGCTGCTCGAGCGCCGGCTCGCACGCGCCAACAGTGCGCGCCGGCAGGCCGAGCAGCTGCTGGAGGAAAAGAGCCTGGCGCTCTACGAGGAGGCGCAGCGGCGCGAGCAGGCCGTGGTCGCGCTGCAGGAGAGCGAGGAGCGCTACCGCCTGCTGGTGCAGCTGTCGCCCGACGCCATCCTGGTGGAATCCGAGGGCGAGATCGTCTATGCGAACCCGGCCGCGTGCAGCATGTTCATCGGCACGCCCGACCACGCGGCCTGGCCGAAGGGCCGGGACATGGTGTCGCTGGTGACGCCGGCACACCGGATCCGGGCGATGGCGGCGATGGCCTCGCTCGGCCACGGCGTCGGCTGCGAGCAGGTGATCGGCAGCGAGGAAGAGGTCCGCCAGCACGACGGCCAGCTCATCGACGTGGCGGTGACGCGCATCGCCTTCAGCTACCGCGGCCAGCCCGCCGTGCAGATGGTGGCGCGCGACGTCTCGCACCGCAAGCGGCTGGAGAACCAGCTGATCGCCCAGGCCACGCACGACGCGCTGACCGGGCTGCCCAACCGCGCCCTGCTGCGCGAGCGGCTGGCCACCGAAGTGGCGTCCGCGCGGCGCCATGCGCATGCGGTGTGGGTGGTCTTCATCGACCTCGACCGCTTCAAGTTCATCAACGACAGCCTCGGCCACGGCGTGGGCGACATGGTGCTCACGCAGGTCGCCGAACGGCTGCGCGCCGCCACCGGGCCCAAGGACACGGTGGCCCGCCTGGGCGGCGACGAATTCGTGCTGGTGGTGCCCGACCTCACGCACGACGCCGACCCGGCAGCGTTCCTGGACGGCGTCATGCGCGCGCTGGTGCGTCCGATGGACCTCGCCGGGCGCACGCTGTCGCTGACCTGCAGCGTCGGGATGGCGCGCTTTCCGGACGACAGCAGCGTGCTGGAGGACCTGGTCGAGAAGGCCGACATCGCCATGTACCGCGCCAAGCAGCAGGGCCGCAACAACTGGCAGCTCTTCACCGCCGAGATGCAGGAGGAACTGCACGACCGCGTGCAGATCGAGACGGCCCTGCACACCGCGCTCGCCCACAACGAGCTGTTCCTGCATTTCCAGCCGCAGTACGCCGGCAAGAGCACCCAGGTCGTCGGCGTCGAGGCGTTGCTGCGCTGGCGCCATCCGACGCTGGGCATCGTCAAGCCCGAACGCTTCATCCCGCTGGCCGAGGAGAACGGGCTGATCGTGCCGATCGGCGCCTGGGTGCTGCGCACGGCCTGCATGCAGTGCAAGTCGTGGCAGACCTCGGGCTATCCGACGCTGCGGCTCGCGGTCAACCTGTCGCCGCGCCAGTTCACGCAGGCCGACTTCGTCGACTCGGTCGCCGCGGTGCTGCGCGACAGCGCTCTGGAGGCCCAGTACCTCACGCTGGAGCTGACCGAGAACCTGGTGATGGCCGACGTCGAGACCTCCATCGAGAAGCTCGGCGAGCTCAAGGCGCTGGGCGTGAAGCTGTCGATCGACGACTTCGGGACCGGCTACTCGGGCCTGTCCTACCTCAAGCGCTTCCCGATCGACGAGCTCAAGATCGACCGCTCGTTCATCCGCGACATCGCCGACGACGGCGAGAGCGCGGCGATCGTGCTGGCGATCATCTCGCTGGCACGCAACCTCAACCTGCGCGTGATCGCCGAGGGCGTCGAGACCGTCGAGCAGATCGCCTATCTGCACGACAACGGCTGCGAGGACCTGCAGGGCTACTTCTTCAGCCGGCCGCTGCCGGCGCTGGAATGCCGGTCGTTCCTGGGAACGGGCGAGCAGCCCGCGCTGCTCGCGACCGACCTGGCGCGGTTGGCCCGGGGCATCGACGACACGCGCGACCTGATGTCCGCCACTTCCGCCGACTCCGGCGCCTGACCGTACCGGAATCGGCAGGCGGCGGGTTCAGAGCACGCCGCCGGCCCTGAGCGCCGCCAACCGCTCGTCCGTCAGGCCCAGCATCGACTTCAGGATGTCGTGCGTCCCTTCGCCGAGCACCGGCGGCGCGCTGCGCACCGGCAGGCGCTCGCCGTCGAAACGATAGGGCGGCGCGAGCACGTCGACGGAGCCTGCGACCGGGTGCGGCTGCTTCGTGACCAGGCCGGCGTCGGCGGCGCGCCTGGACTGCAGCGCCTCCAGCAGCCCGAGCACCTCGCCGCACGGGATGCCGGCCGCCGCGAGCCGCGACAGCAGAAGTTCGCGCTTGCGCCGGCCGAGTTCGAGGTTGATCTCGGCCATCAGCGCGATCCGGTTCGTGCCGCGCCCCAGGTTGGTCGCGAAGCGCTCGTCGGCGGCCAGGTCGGGCCGCTCGATCACCTCGGTGCAGAAGCGCGAGAACTGCCGGTTGTTGCCCACGGTGATCACCAGCGGGCCGTCCTCGGCGTCGAACACGCCGTACGGCACGATCGACGGATGCTCGTTGCCGTAGCGCGGCGGGTCGTCGTTCATGAGCAGCGCTTCGAGGCCGTAGTAGGCGGTGATCATCAGGCCGCAGTCGAACAGCGCCATCTCGATGTGGCGGCCGGTGCCGGTCTTCTCGCGCTGGTAGAGCGCGGCCAGCACGGCCTGCGCCGAGTACATGCCGGTGAACAGGTCGACCACCGCGACGCCGAACTTCAGCGGCGGCTGCTTTTCCTCGCCGTTGATCGCCATCAGGCCGGCCTCGCCCTGCACCACCAGGTCGTAGCCGGGACGCGCAGCTTCGGGGCCGGTCGTGTCGTAGCCGGTGATCGAGAGGTAGATCAGACCGGGCTGCTCCTTCTTCAGCTGCTCGTAGCCGAGGCCGAGCTTGTCGATGCCGCCGAACTTGAAGTTCTGGATCACCACGTCGCACTGCTTGGCGAGATCGCGCGCGATCTGCTGGCCCTCGGGCGTCTGCAGGTCGAGCGTGACCGAGCGCTTGTTGCGGTTGACGCTGTTGAAGTAGGCGGTCTCGGTCTTGCCGACGCGCAGGCCCCAGTCGCGCGTGTCGTCGCCGCGCTCGGGATGCTCGACCTTGATGACCTCGGCGCCCATGTCGGCCAGCACCATGCCGCACCACGGGCCGGCCAGCACGCGGGACAGGTCGAGCACGCGCACGCCGGCGAGCGGCAGGGAGGAATTCGGTGAAGGCATGGTCATTTCGGAAGGGGTGTGGAAGAAGAGGCGGTGCCCAGCCAGGCGTCGCGCAGTTCGCGCTTGAGCACCTTGCCGATCGCGCTGCGCGGAAGTTCGTCGATCCGGCGCAGGCCGGACAGCCGCTGGGTCTTGCCGGCGCGCGCGTTGTACCAGGCCAGGAGG
>JAKONL010000084.1 GCA_022701965.1 Burkholderiaceae bacterium
TGTTCCAGGACCCGTTCGCGAGCCTGAACCCGCGCCTGCGCGTCTCGCGCATCGTCGGCGAGGCCGCGCGCCTGCACGGGCTCACCGACGCGGCCGGCGAGGACGACTATGTGATTGCGCAGCTGCAGCGCGCGGGCCTCGACCCGTCCCTGCGCCACCGCTATCCGCACCAGTTCAGCGGCGGCCAGCGCCAGCGCATCGGCATCGCGCGCGCCCTCGCGGTGCAGCCGTCGATGCTGGTCTGCGACGAGGCGGTGGCGGCGCTGGACGTGTCGATCCAGGCGCAGATCCTCAACCTCTTCATGGACCTGCGCAACCAGCTCGGCCTGGCCTACCTGTTCATCAGCCACGACCTGGGCGTGGTGGAGCACCTGTGCGACCGCGTGGCGGTGATGTACCTGGGGCGGATCGTCGAAAGCGCGCCGGTCGAGGAACTCTTCGCCCGGCCGAACCATCCCTACACGCAGGCGCTGCTGGCCGAGATTCCGCGCATCGACGTGCGGCGCACCCGCTTCAACACCATCCGCGGCGAGATCCCGAGCCCCATCGACCCGCCCTCGGGCTGCCACTTCCATCCGCGGTGTCCGCACGCGATGCCGCGCTGCGGCGTCGAAGTGCCGACACTGCGCGGCATTGGCATCCACCACGCGAGCGCCTGCCATCTCAACGACACGCCCTGAACCGCCCGACCCGATCCATCCTTCGAAAGGCCTCACCATGACCCGGCTTCACCTCTCCCTCATCGCGTCGGCCGTGCTGCTCGTCGCCACCGGCGCGCAGGCGCAGCAGAACCTGTCGATCGCCTTCGCCGACCCGATCTCCTCAGCCGACCCCGAGCTCAACAACCATGCCGGCGACCGCTCGCTCGCGCTGCACTTCTGGGACTCCATCGTGCAGGCCAAGGACGGCAGCAAGCTGGAGCCGGCCCTCGCGTCGAGCTGGCGGGCGCTCGACGAGAAGACCTGGGAATTCAAGCTGCGCAACGACATCAGGTGGCAGGACGGCGCGCCGTTCACGGCCGACGACATCGTGTTCTCGTTCCAGCGCGCGCGCAACGTGCCGGGCTCGGTGGCCTCCTACATCGGCGCGCTGCGCAACGTCGAATCGGTGACCGCCAAGGACCCGACGACCGTCATCGTCAAGGCCGTCACGCCGAACCCGAACCTGCCGATGGAGATCGCGTCGGTCTACGTGGTGAGCAAGCACGTCGGCGAGAAGTCCAAGACCGAGGACTACAACGCCGGCCGCGCGATGGTCGGCACCGGCCCGTACAGGTTCGTCTCGTACAGCCCGGGCGACCGCTCGGTGTTCGAGCGCAACCCGACCTACTACGGCCCGAAGCCGGCCTGGGACAAGGTCACCTACCGCTACATCGCCAACGGCGCCGCGCGCACGGCGGCGCTGCTCTCGGGCGACGTCGACGTGATCGACAAGGTGGCCGTGACCGATGTGGAGAAGCTGCGCAAGACCCCGAGCGTGAGCGTCTACACCTACCCCGGCCTGCGCGTGCTGCTGGTGCAGCCGAGCCTGCGGCCCGGCGCGAACGAGTTCATCACCGACAACGCCGGCAAGCCGCTGGCGCAGAACCCGCTGACCGACGTGCGCGTGCGCCAGGCGCTGTCGATGTCGATCAACCGCAAGGCCATCGTCGACCGCGTGCTGCAGGGCACGGTGACCGAGGCCAACCAGTGGATGCCGAAGAACACCTTCGGCTACAACCCGGACCTCCCGGACATCGCCTACAACCCCGAGCAGGCGAAGAAGCTGCTGGCCGCGGCCGGCTTCCCCGAGGGCTTCAGGATCGCGATCCACGTGCCGGGCGACCGCTACCCGCAGGCGCCCGAATCCATCCAGGCGGTGGCGCAGTTCTGGTCGCGCATCGGCGTGAAGACCAGCGTGGAGGTGGTGCCGTGGAGCGTCTACTCCGGCCGCGCCAACAAGAACGAGTACGCGGTGAGCGTGGTCGCCTGGGGCAACGGCACCGGCGAGGCCGCCTACGGCCTGCTCAGCACGCTGGCCACGGTCGACCCCAAGCGCGGGCGCGGCGCCTCCAACTGGGGCCGCTACAGCAACGAGGCGGTCGACAAGGCGCTCGACGCGGCGACGGTCGAATTCGACGCCAAGCGCCGCGAGGCCATCCTGCGCCACGCGGCCAAGGTGGTGATGGACGATGCCGGCACCATCCCGCTGTTCCACTACCAGAACATCTGGGCCGCGAAAAAGGGCCTGAAGGTCGTGCCGCTGCTGAGCGACCGCACGACGGCGATGCAGGTCAGCCGCGTGGGCAAGTGACACCGTGAATGCCCTCGACACCTCGCTCTGGATCACGCCGCAGGACGCGCTGATCGACGTGCCCCGCCGCATCGCCGTGACGGGACTGCGGCCGGGCGAGGTCGTGACGCTGCGCACGCGCACGGTGCGCGGTCCGGGCGTGGTCTGGCGCTCGGCCGCGCGCTTCCGGGCCTGCGGGCAGGGTCGCGTCGACCTCGAGCGCGACGCGCCGATCGCGACCTCGCCGGCCGGCAGCGCCTACACCTTCCGCTCGCCGATGGGGCTGGTCTGGTCGCAGGCGCCCGAGACGCCGGGCGCCTCGCGCGAGGTCTTCGGCGCCGAGCCGGCCGCGCCGCTCGAAACCGACCTGACGGTCGAGCGTGCCGACGCGCCGCCGCTCGCGGGCCGGTTCGTGCAGCGGCTCGCCGCCGAGGGCGTGACGCGCACCGAGGTGCGCGAGGCCGGACTGGTCGGCACGCTCTTCACGCCCGCCGGGCCGGGACCGCATCCGGCCGTGATGGTGCTCAACGGCTCCGGTGGCGGGATCAACGAACCGCGCGCCGCGCTCTACGCCTCGCGCGGCTACGCGGCGCTGGCGCTCGGCTATTTCAAGGCCCCGGGCCGCTCCGACTACATCTCCGGCACGCACCTCGAGTACTTCGAGACGGCCCTGCACTGGATGCACCGGTCGCTCGGTCCCGCGAACGGCTTCGTCGCGCTCAGCGGGCAATCGCGCGGCGGCGAGCTGGTGCTGCTGCTGGCCTCGCTGATGCCGGAGCTGGTGTCGGCGGTGATCGGCTACGTGCCCGGCGCGGTGGTGCACAGCGCGCAGAACGCCTGCGACCCGGCGACCGGTCGCGAAGGCCCGGCCTGGATCTTCCGCGGCGAGCCGCTGCCGCACCTGTGGGAGAACAACCGCACCGCCACATGGGCGCCTTGGGACGAGGGCCCCGAGCCGCGCCGCCACGCCCACGCGCTGCGCACGGCGCTGCGGGACCCCGAGGCCGTCGAACGCGCGCGCATCCGTGTCGAGAAGATCCGCGGCCCGGTACTGCTCCTGACGGCGTCGGACGACGGCTCCTGGCCGTCGAGCGACTACGGCCGCATGGTGACGGCGAAGCTGACCGAGGTGTTGCATCCGCACGAGGCGACACACCTCGACTACGAGAACGCCGGCCATTCGATCCTCTTCCCCTATGTGCCGACGACGCAGCTGGTCTACGCGCATCCGGTATCGGGACGGCTGAGCACGACCGGCGGCGCACCGGCGCCGAACGCGCGCGCCGACGAAGCGTCGTGGGGCGGCGTGCTGCGCTTCCTCGCGGCCGCGGTGGCGAACGCGCCGCGCCTTCCCTCCACTCCAGGTCTCTGAACGGAATCCCTCGCCATGTCCAACACCTCCCCCCTGGCGGCAACGCCTGCCGATCTCGTCGACAGCCTGGTGCCGCTCGGCGCCGACGACGCCGTCTTCGCCGTGCGCCACAAGCGCGACAAGGTCGTCGCCGCGACCCAGGGCAGCTACGACTGCATCTTCGATCCCGCGCTTGCCGGGCCGAGCCTGGCCGAACGCCTGCTGGCCGCGCACGCCATCGTGCGGCTCGCGGGCAGTACGGCGCTGGAGGCGCACTACCGCGACCGCCTGCTGGCCCTGGCCGGCACGGCCGCATTGACCCCCTCGCAACGGGCCGCGCTGGACGGCGCTCCGGTCGACGGCCTCGCGGCCGATCCGCGCCTGCAGGCGATCCTGGGCTTCACCCGGAAGCTCACCGAGCGGCCGGTCGAGGGCGACCGCGAGGCGCTGCTCGAACTCCCCGCCGCCGGCCTGGCGACGCCGGAGGTGGTGGCGCTGGCCCAGCTGATCGCCTTCGTCGCCTACCAGCTGCGCGTGGTCGCGGGCCTGCAGGCGATGGCCGCGCTCGGCGACGAGACCGCCGCCGGGGCATCGTCCACCGAGCCGGCTCCGGAGGCGGCGCCTTTCGTGCATCCCGCGAACCTGCCCAAGCCCGGCGAGCCGGTGCGCGTCAACGGCTACACCAGCGAGACGCTCGAATGGACGTCGTGGCTGCCGGTGCTGCCGCTCGCCGACGCCACGCCGGCGCAGATCGCCGTGCTCGAGAAGAGCCATCCGAAAGCCAAGACCAGCGACTACTACCTGCTGCTCGCCCACCAGCCGCGCATCCTCGAGGAACGCGCCATCGTCTTCAACGCGATCATGTACGCGCCCGGCGGCCTGTCGCGCGCCGAACGCGAGCTGGCCTCGACGGTGGTCTCGCGCGTGAACGGCTGCGTCTACTGCGCCTCGGTGCACGCGCAGCGCTTCGAGCAGCTGGCCAAGCGCAACGACGTGATCCACCAGGTCTTCGCCGAGCCGGCGGGCGCGGGCACCGACGCCCGCGAGCGCGCCATCGTGCAGCTGAGCATCGACCTCACGCAGGACCCGGCGCGGTTCGGCGCGGCGCAGCTGCGCGCAGCGGTCTCGGCCGGGCTGAGCCCGCTGGAGATCCTCGACGCGATCCATGCGGCGGCCATCTTCGGCTGGGCCAACCGGCTGATGCTCAACCTGGGTGAGCCGGTTTTCCTGTCCTGACCCGGGCGGGCGGCCTACCGGCCGCAGGGCCGCGCTGCCTACGATCTGCGGCGCATGAAATCACTCCGCGGCCAGCTCGTCTTCTTCTGGATCCTTCTCCTGGGCGTGTGCGTGGCGCTGGCGGTGGTGATGGTCACGCTCTACCGCAGCAGCGCCGGCGCCCAGCTCGCGGCCGGGCGCGCCGTCGCCGAGCAGTCCTGCGGCGCCATCGCCGCGCGCTATGCCAAGTCGCTGCCGGATCCGGCCCCGGACGCGCCGCAGACCGACCTGCTGCAGGTGCTGCTCCAGCTCGTGCTGCGCGAGGCGCCGCATGTCGAGGGTGGCGTCTGGCAGTCCACCGGCGGATTTCTCGCCTATGCCTACCCGACCTACGAAGGCAGCGGCGTCAAGCACGACATCCCGGCCACCGAGATACCGCTGATCGTCGAGACCACGCAACTCGCCGCCCGCACGCAGACGGCGCAGACCAACGTGGTGCGCGGTTCGCAGGAAGCTCTGATCGTCTCGGCCTGCCCCCTGGCCACCCCGTCGAAGAACCTCGCGGCGTGGACCATGACGCGCACCTACGCCGGCGCCCTCGCCGCGCAGGGCAGCCTGCGCACCGGACTCGCCGTGCTGACCGCGATGGTGCTGGCGTCGGGCCTGTGGCTCGGGCTGATCCTGCGGCGCGGCCTGCGGCACGTGCAGCGGCTCGAGGCACGCCTGGCGCAGGCACAAGGCGACGTCGTGCCGGAGCTGGAGCGCACCGGCGTGCGCGAGCTCGACCGCATCGTCGACGGCTTCAACCGCTACCGCCTGCGTTTAGAGGAGGCGCGCGCGCATCTTCGCGAGGCGGCCCGGCAGCGCAGCCGCGACCAGCGCCTCGCGGCGCTCGGCCGCATGACCGCGGGCATCGCCCACGAGATCCGCAACCCGATCGCCGCGATGCGGCTGAAGGCGGAGAACGCGCTGGCCGCCGCGCCCGAGCGCCAGGGCCCGGCGCTGCAGAGCATCGTCGGGCAGATCGACCGCCTCGACACGCTCGTGCGCAGCCTGCTCGCGCTGGTGCAGCCGATGAGCCTGCAGCCTGCGGCCGTCGACCTGCAGGAGTGGCTCGAACAGCGTGCCGCGGAGGTGCGTCCGAAGGCCTCGCCGCGTGGCGTGCGGGTCGAATTGCAGCCGGTGGCGGATTCGGATGGCGACCGGCCGGTGTTCGATCCGGTCCACTTGGCACGCGCCGTCGACAACCTGCTAGACAACGCCGCGCGCCACGCCGCGCAGGACGGGCGGGTGGTGCTGTCCGCGCAGCGCGTCGCGCAGGCGACGCAGGGCAGGGACACGCTGGCGATCCGCATCGACGACGACGGCGCCGGCGTGGCCGAAGCCATGCAGAACCAGCTCTTCGAGCCCTTCGCCACCGGCCGTGCCGACGGCACCGGGCTCGGCCTGGCGCTGGCGCGCGAGGTCGCCCTCGCCCATGGCGGCGAGCTGCGCCATGTCGCGCTGCGCCCCGGCACACGTTTCGAACTGGAGCTTCCATGGCGCGCATCCTGATCGTCGACGACGACGACGCCTTCCGCGAAACCCTGGCCGAGACGCTGCAGAGCCTCGGCCACGACACCGCCGAGGCGGACGGCGGTGCCGAAGGCATCGCCACCGCCCAGCGCCAGCGCTTCGACGCGATCTTCCTCGATCACCGCATGCCCGGCATGGACGGGCTGCAGACGCTGGAGGCGATGCGCGCTCGGCTCGCGCGCCTGCCGCCGGTCGTCGTGCTCACCGCCTACGCGAGCGGCGGCAACACCATCGACGCGATGCGGCTGGGCGCGTTCGATCACCTGGCCAAGCCGGTGAGTAGAGAGACGATCGTCGACGTGCTGCGGCGCGCGCTGCACACCGAAGCGCCGGCCGTCGCGGCGCCGACGCCGGGTCCGCAGGACCGCGACGCCGACGAGCTCGTCGGCCCGAGCGACGCGATGCGCGAGGTGCACAAGCGCATCGGCCTCGCGGCGGCAAGCACCGCCCCCGTGCTGGTGCTGGGCGAGACCGGCACCGGCAAGGAGATGGTGGCGCGCGCGCTGCACCGGCATTCGGCGCGCGCCGATGCGCCGTTCGTCGCCGTCAATTGCGCGGCGATTCCGAAGGAGCTGCTCGAGAGCGAGCTCTTCGGCCACGTGCGCGGCGCCTTCACCGGCGCCACCGGCGACCGGCCGGGCTGCTTCCGTTCGGCCGACGGCGGCGTGCTGCTGCTCGACGAGATCGGCGACATGGCGCCGGGCGTGCAGGCCAAGATCCTGCGCGTTCTGCAGGAGGGCGAAGTGACGCCGCTGGGCAGCCACCGGACCGTGAGGGTCGACGTGCGCGTCGTCGCAGCCACCCATCGCGATCTCGCCGCGGCGGTCCGCGACGGAAGTTTCCGGGAAGACCTCTTCTACCGGCTCAATGTGCTGTCGATGCGCGTGCCGCCGCTGCGCGACCGGCTCGCCGACATCATTCCGCTGGCCGAGCACTTCCTGCGGCTGGCGGCAGCACGCGACGGCGCCGGCGGCGTGGCGAAGGCGCTGTCGGCGACCGCGGCGCAGCTGCTGGTCCGGCATGCGTGGCCGGGCAATGTGCGCGAATTGCGCAACCTGATGGAACGCTGCCACGCGCTGGTTCGACATCGCGTGATCGGTGCGGCCGATCTGGCTGCCGACATGGCGGCGAGCGATGTGCCCGAGGGTTCGGGAGACGGATTGCCCGCCGACTGGTATGCGGTCCAGCTGCCCGCCGCCGTCGAGCGCCTGGAGCGGCTGATGATCACGCATGCGATCGACCGCGCGCAGGGCAATCGTGCCGAGGCCGCGAGGCAGCTCGGCATCCACCGGCAGCTGCTCTACCGGAAGATGGCGCAGTACGGCCTGTGACCGCGC
>JAKONL010000113.1 GCA_022701965.1 Burkholderiaceae bacterium
CCGAATGCATCGCGCAGATGCCGCAGATGCTGGCCGCGCAGGACATCGTCGACCTGAGCGAAGACCGCCAGCCCGACGTCGTCGTCGCCTGCGTGGGCGGCGGCAGCAACGCGATGGGCATCTTCTACCCGTACATCCCGTACGAGAACACGCGCCTGATCGGCGTCGAGGCCGCCGGCGAAGGCCTGGACAGCGGCAAGCATTCGGCTTCGATCCTGCGCGGCAGCCCGGGCGTACTGCACGGCAACCGCACCTACCTGCTGCAGAACGAGGACGGTCAGGTCACCGAGACGCACAGTATCAGCGCCGGGCTGGACTATCCGGGCGTCGGTCCCGAGCATGCGTTCCTGGCCGACATCGGCCGCGCCGAATACGTCGGGATCACCGACACGGAAGCGCTCGAGGCCTTCCACTACCTGTGCCGCACCGAGGGCATCATCCCCGCGCTCGAATCGGCCCACGCCCTGGCCTACGCGATGAAGCTCGCCAGGACGATGCGCACCGACCAGTCGATCCTGGTGAACCTCTCGGGGCGCGGCGACAAGGACATCGGCACGGTGGCCGACCTGTCCGGCGTGGAGTTCTACGACCGCCCGTCGATGCGCGGCATGAACGTCAAGGGAGGCCGCGCATGAGCCGCATCGCCGCCACCTTCGAGGCGCTCGCGCAGCAGGGCCGCAAGGCGCTCATTCCCTACGTCACCGCCGGCTATCCGTTCCCCGACGTCACGCCGGAGCTGATGCACGGCATGGTCGCCGCGGGCGCCGACGTGATCGAACTGGGCGTGCCGTTCTCCGACCCGATGGCCGACGGCCCGGTGATCCAGAAGGCCGGGGAGGCTGCGCTGGGCATGGGCGTCGGAACGATGCAGGTGCTGGCGATGGTCGCCACGTTCCGCCAGTCGGACGACACCACCCCCGTCGTGCTCATGGGCTACGCCAATCCGGTCGAGCGCTACGACGGTATCCACGGCAAGGGTGCGTTCGTGCGCGATGCGGCCGCCGCCGGCGTCGACGGGCTGCTGGTGGTCGACTATCCGCCGGAGGAGTGCGAGGTCTTTGCCGGCGAACTCCGCGCCGCCGGCATCGACCTGATCTTCCTGCTGGCGCCGACCAGCACCGATGCCCGCATGGCGCAGGTGGCGCGCATCGCGACCGGCTACGTCTACTACGTCTCGCTCAAGGGCGTGACGGGTGCCGGCCACCTCGACACCGAGGCCGTCGGACGGATGATCCCGCGCATCCGCGAACACGTGAAGGTGCCGGTCGGCGTGGGCTTCGGCATCCGCGACGCGCAGACGGCGCAGGCGGTCGGCTCGACCGCGGACGCGGTCGTGATCGGCACGAAGATCCTGCAGCTGATCGAGGGCCAACCGCGCGAGCGCATCGTGCCCGTGGTCTCGGATTTCCTCGCCGGCATCCGCCAGGCGCTCGACGAACTGACGAGCACCGCGACTGCCCGATAATCGCCCGCTGCCTTCCTCACCCCGACAGGACCGACCCCATGAGCTGGCTCGAAAAACTTCTGCCTCCGAAGATCGCGCAAAAAACCGACCCGAGCGAGCGTCGCCAGGTGCCCGAGGGCCTGTGGACCAAGTGCCCGAGCTGCGAGACGGTGCTCTACAAGACCGACCTGGAGCACAACCAGAACGTCTGCCCGAACTGCTCGCACCATTTCCGCATCGGCGCGCGCGCGCGGCTCAACACTTTCCTGGACGCCGAGGGTCGCTACGAAGTCGGCCAGGAAGTGCTTCCGGTCGATGCGCTCAAGTTCAAGGACAGCCGCAAGTATCCCGAGCGGCTCAAGGAAGCGCTGGAGAACACCGGCGAGACCGACGCGCTGGTGGTCATGGGCGGCTCGGTGCACAGCATCAGCGTCGTGGCGGCGTGCTTCGAGTTCGAGTTCATGGGTGGCAGCATGGGCAGCGTGGTCGGCGAGCGCTTCGTGCGCGGCGTCGAGACCGCGATCGAGCAGAAGGTGCCGTTCATCTGCTTCACCTCCACCGGCGGTGCACGCATGCAGGAAGGCCTCCTGTCGCTCATGCAGATGGCCAAGACCAATGCCGCGCTCACGCACCTGGCGAAGAAGGGGCTGCCCTACGTCAGCGTGCTCACCGACCCGACGATGGGCGGCGTGTCGGCGGGCTTCGCGTTCGTCGGCGACGTGGTGATCGCCGAGCCGAAGGCCCTGATCGGTTTCGCCGGCCCGCGCGTGATCGAGTCGACCGTGCGCGTGAAGCTGCCGGAAGGTTTCCAGCGCTCGGAATTCCTGCTGACCAAGGGCGCGATCGACCTCATCAGCGACCGCCGCGAGCTGCGCAAGACGATCTCCAGCACCCTCGCGATGCTCCAGCGCCTGCCCGCGGACGCGGTCAGCTGAGCCGGAACGCCAGCCCCATCAGGTTGCCGAGCACGATCCCGGCGACCTGAACCAGGACGATGGCCGCGAGCGGCGACAGATCGACGCCGCCCACCAGCGGGATGAACCGGCGCAGCGGCCGCACCAGCGGCTCGGCCAGGCGGCCGACCAGGTCGAGCATCGTCATCGACGCATTGGGAATCCAGGAAAGCACTGCGTAGACCACGAGGATCGCGGTGAGTCCGGACACCGCCAGCTGTCCGAGGCCGATCAGCGCCACCAGCGGCAGGATCGCGAAGCGCTCCGACACACCGCCGGCCAGCAGCATCAGCAGCAGGAACTTCACCAGCACCAGCAGCCATGCCGCGATCGCGCTCGCCAGGTCCCAGCGCCTGACCGGCGGAACGATGCGGCGCAGCGGCAGCACGATCCAGTCGGTGACCGCGAAGACGAAGTTGCCCAGCGGATTGCCGAACGGTACGCGGTGGTACTGCATGTAGAGCCGCAGCAGGCAGGCGCCGCCCAGCAGGCCGACGATGACGTCCAGCAGGAACGAGGGGATCTGGTAGAGCATGGCGGGCGGTCGTGGAAGGGAATGCGATGATAGCCAGCGAGGTTCCATCGATGACGACACAGCCCCTTCTCCACACCCTGCCATTGTTCCCCCTGGGAACGGTGCTGTTTCCGGGCGGTTTGCTGCCGCTGCGCATCTTCGAGGTCCGCTACCTCGACATGATCGGCAAGTGCCACCGGCAGGGCGTGCCGTTCGGCGTCGTCAGCGTGACCCAGGGCACCGAGGTGCGCCGACCGGGCGGTCCGATCGGCGGCGCCGAAAGCTTTTCTCCGGTCGGCACGCTGGCCGCGATCCGCGAGTTCGATGCGCCGCAACCCGGACTGATGCACGTCGAATGCATCGGCACGCAGCGTTTCCGAATCGTGAGCAGCGAACTCCAGAAGCACGGGCTCTGGACGGCGGACGTGGAGGCGATTCCCGACGACATGGCGCTCGCCATTCCCGAGGATCTCCAGCACGTCGCCGACGCGCTGCGCCGTCTGATCGACACGCTCGATGCACGGCGCCGGGCCGAGGGCGGCGACGATGCCGACGGCCTGCAGCTGCCGTTCGTCACGCCCTATCGCCTGAACGACTGTGCCTGGGTAGCGAACCGCTGGAGCGAACTGCTGCCGCTGGAGCCGGCGCTCAAGCAGCGCCTGATGGAACTCGACAGCCCGCTGATGCGCCTGGAACTGGTGAGCGACCTGCTCGGGCGCAACGGCATCGCCGGCTAAAATCGCGGGTTCCGCCCTCGATTTCCAGCACCGCGCAGCAGGCCTGCGCCACCAGTTCGCCATGACCGACTCCAAGACTTCCAACGCCGCTCCGGCAACACCCGCCGTCGATGAAAACCAGCTGATCGCCGAGCGCCGCGAGAAGCTCAAGGGCATCCGCGACGGCCAGGCGGGTGGCAGGGGCGTCGCGTTCCCGAACGACTTCAAGCCGCAGCACCGCGCCGCGGCCTTGCTCGGCTCGCACGGCGAAACCGAAGCCGAGGCGCTGGAGGCGGCGGCGACGGTCGTCAGCATTGCCGGGCGCATGATGCTCAAGCGCGTGATGGGCAAGGCCAGCTTCGCGACCGTGCAGGATTCCACCGGCCGCATCCAGCTCTACGTGACGCGCGATGCGATCGGCGAGGAGGCGTATGCCGACTTCAAGCGCTGGGACCTCGGCGACATCGTCGGCGCCGAGGGTACGCTGATGAAGACCAAGACCGGCGAGCTGTCGGTCAAGGTCACGCGGATCCGCATGCTCACCAAGAGCCTGCGGCCGCTGCCCGAC
>JAKONL010000115.1 GCA_022701965.1 Burkholderiaceae bacterium
GGGTTGGGATTTTTGCTTTGAATCTGCAGCCAGGTCCAAGATTGAATATTTGATATGAATCCAACGTCATCGGAAGGCGATCTGGTTCGGCTGCTTGTGCGCCGATTTGAAATGCGATCGAAAAAAGAAAAATGAAAAAGTGAATATTTTTCATGCTTGTCATTTTATTCAGGTAAGGTCAAATTGAGCAATCCATTCGCATCAGGAAATCTGGCTTCGGTCAGAATCCTTAGAGCCTGCCCATACGCACTGCATCGCGATTCGAAACCGTTTATTCCAAGGAAATTGGTCTGGTTGATCTTTGATGGAAGGTTGACCGCTGCTGAGGCTTGCCAAAAAGGCCTGCTTCGGTAGTAGATCTTCGTACCTGCATTGTTAATAGTCACTACCTGAATTCGTTCGAGCGTGTGAGGTCTGTCCGCGTAAAAGCTTGTCTTCATCGAGGCCCAATAATATCCTGCGCTGTCAGCTGGAGCATAGAAAGCTTCTTCGTTTCCTGCCGACGAGGAACGTCCTTCAACATGTGACCGCCACTCGACGATCTCTTGGTTTAGGGCAGGAAAGTTCACATCGCTCATTGAATTTACAATTCGACTGCTTGGATTCTTGGAGGCATTTATCAACGACGTGGCAAGTGTTGCTGGTATAGATCGCCCTCGCCATTGCCAGTACGTGATGTAATTTTCTGGGTGGGTCAGTTGCAGAAATCCACGCCCATACCATGGCGAATACCAATAGGTGTTGCCTCCTGTTTCTACAGGAGCGTTAAACCACGAAGTTTCCTGCACCGCATTGCCAAAAAAGCTGCTTTGTCTGGTTCTGGAATCAATGCCGTATTTTCTTGTTGTTCTATTCAATGAGTTTTGATGATTGATGAGTAGTCTGTTTTGTGGGTCTGTGCTCTTTCTGGAAATTATTTCCCATAGATATCCTTTCGAGCCGCTCGATTTATCCTTGCCAACTCTTAACGCGGCCGTCGGGATAAGTTGAGCAAGTTCGTCGACGCTCAACCACCCGCACCGCCGCATCACTGAAATGAACTCCACCGGATGAAACCGCCATGTCGCATCCTTCACCTCCTGCGGCAGATCCGGAAAAGTCAGCGTCTCGCAATGCCTGACGAACCGTTCCCAGTTTTCCGGCTTGTCCATCTCGAAGGTTTCGTCCGGTCCCCTGATCCACTCGTAGCGCTTCAGCATGGTCGACCGATCCCATTCGCTCGGGAACCGGCAGATCGCCTTGCGCAGACGACTGCGGACGGACGGCTTCGCGATGCGTCCGCACAGCGCATCGCGCGTCATGCGCTGCGGGTTCTGCGGGTCGCGGTCGCGGATGAGCCGCTTGAGTTCGATCGAATCGCAGCGCTGATCGTCCGGCGTCGGGTCGTCGCCGAAGCAGTTCCAGCCCGTCGCCGGCAGGAAGTCGGCCTCGCTGAACTTGAAGGTACCTGCGGCATTGAGGTCGACCCAGATGCTTCCGCCGGCCGCCGGGATTTCGCGCCAGTGGGCGGCGTCCGCCGGCAGCGGGTCGGGTCCGAGATTGCGACCGAAGCGCAGGAGTTCGTACCAGCCGCTCGGACTGCTCGGCCGCGAGCCGCCTCGCGCGAGGTAGGCGGCGTGCAGGTCGATCGCCCGCTTGTACATGTCGTACTCGAAGTCCGCGACCTTCAGCGGCGCGAAGGGCGCGACGCCGACAGGCTGGCCCGATGCGTCCCGGCTCGAGACGAATGAGCTTCCGCCGTCGTAGCGGATCTCGACCCATCGTTCCGCGCCCAGTTGCAGCCCGGACGGCCGTCTGACCGGGTCGCCGGGAAGCGTGGCAGAGGTGGGCGTCGTCCCGGGCAGGTAGACGAACACGCTGCCGAACACCGCATCCGTCCGTCCGTCGGCCTGGGGTGCGGCGAAGGGTTCGTCCTCGGCCCACTTCGCCGGGCGGCCGATGAGGTTCCGCAGATTCGCTTCGTCGCAGAAGATCTCGAAGTGCAGCCGGCCTTCCGCACCCATGACCCGGCCTGCCTCGCCCAAGACGTCCTTGCGGTAGACGCGGTCGCCGACGTTCCATGGAGCGGCTTTGCCCTTGGCATCGGACGATCTGTCGGCGAGGGTCCGCAGGTGCATCGACAGGCTGAAGAAGGTGATACGGGTCGGCAGGCCACCGGCCGCCCCGATGGCGGTGGTGTGCCTCACCGCGACGCAGCCGTTGTCGGTCCAGCCGTCGCGCGTTCCGAGCGGATAGTTCAGCGGATGCGCCGGGTCCTCGCTGTGCGGCGCCGGCTGCGCGACGAAGACGATGGTGCCGTCGGCCACGGCGCAGACGGGCAGATGCCTGCCGTCCTCCACGGGCGCCGTGCAGTGCACGCCGTTGTGCCACTGCAGGTACGAACTGACCGGAAACGATCCTTCCGGCGCATAGGTGCCGACGGCGCAGTCGACGGGCACCGGCATCGCCCGGGCGATCCAGTCGGAATCGCTCTCGCCGGCCGTCGGCGCCGGCAGGAATGGTGGACTGATGAGCATCTCGCGACTCCCTGGCGGCCTCCGGAGGGAGGCTCGATGGGGCGCGATCGTAAGAGGGTCGGTGCGCGAGGCTGACCGACCCCCGCATGCTTTCCCGCTACTTGCTGATCGTCGCCTGCGCCACGGCCATCGCGGTCATGTTGAGCACGCGTCGGACAGTCGCCGACGGCGTCAGGATGTGCGCGACCTTGGCCGCTCCCAGCAGGATCGGGCCGACCGTGACGCCGTTGCCGCCGGTCATCTTGAGCACGTTGAACAGGATGTTCGCGGCGTCGAGGTTCGGGCAGATCAGCAGGTTGGCCGCACCGGTCATGGTCGTCTCGGGCAGGGCCTGCTTGCGCAGGTCCTCGGAGAGCGCGAGGTCGCCGTGCATCTCGCCGTCGCACTCGACATCGGGCGCCATCTTCGCGAACAGGTCGCGCGCGACGCGCATCTTGCGCGCCGAAGCACGTTCGGACGAGCCGAAGTTGGAGTGCGAGAGGAAGGCGACCTTCGGCGGCAGGCCGAAGCGCCGCACCTCCTCGGCCGCCATCAGCGCGATGTTCGCCAGCATCTCGGCGCTCGGGTCCTCGTGGACGTTGGTGTCGGCGATGAAGAGCGTGTGCTTCTCCAGCGTCAGCGCGTTCAGCGTCGCGAAGCCGGGCGCACCGCGCTGCGTGCCCAGCAGCTGCGACAGGATCTTGAGATGGCTGTCGAATCGGCCGACCAGGCCGCACAGCATCGCATCGGCATCGCCCAGGCTCACCATCAGGGCGGCGATGCTGGTGTTGGAGCGGCGCACCATCGCCTTGGATCCCTCGGGAGAGATGCCGCGCCGACCCATGATGCGGTGGTAGGCCTCCCAGTACTGGCGGAAACGCGTGTCGTTCTCGGGGTCGACGATCTCGGCGTCCTCGCCGATGCGCAGCCGCAGGCCGGCCTTCTGGATGCGCATCTCGATCACCGAGGGGCGGCCGATCAGGATCGGGCGGGCCAGCCCGTCGTCGACGGCCAGCTGGGCGGCGCGCAGCACGCGCTCGTCCTCGCCCTCGGCATAGGCAACGCGCTTGGCGGTCGCCGCCTTGGCCGCGGCGAACACCGGCTGCATGAACATGCCGGTCTGGTAGACGAAGCGGGTGAGCTGCTGGCGATAGGCTTCGAGGTCCTCGATCGGCCGTGCCGCGACGCCCGATGCCTGCGCCGCCTTGGCGACCGCCGGCGCGATGCGCAGGATCAGCCGCGAATCGAACGGCTTCGGGATGATGTAGTCGGGTCCGAAGGACAACTCCTGGCCCTCGTAGGCGGTGGCGACCTCCTCGCTGATGTCGGCCTTGGTCAGGTCGGCGATCTCGCGCACGCAGGCCAGCTTCATCTCCTCGGTGATCTTGCTCGCGCCGCAGTCGAGCGCCCCCCGGAAGATGTAGGGAAAGCACAGGACGTTGTTGACCTGGTTCGGGTAGTCGGAGCGCCCCGTGGCGATGATGCAGTCGGGCCGCACGGCCTTCGCGAGCTCGGGGCGGATCTCGGGTTCGGGATTGGCCAGCGCCAGGATGATCGGCTGCGTTCCCATGGTCTTGACCATGTCGGCGGTCAGCACGCCGGGCGCCGAACAGCCGAGGAACACGTCGGCGCCGTCGACCACGTCGGCCAGCGTACGCGCGCCGCTGTCGGGCTGGGCGAAGCGGGCCTTCGACTCGTCGAAGCCGCCCGCGCGCCCTTCGTAGATCAGACCCTTCGAGTCGACCGCGAAGATGTTGGCATGCTTCGCGCCCAGGCCGACCATCACGTCCAGGCAGGCCAGCGCCGCGGCGCCCGCGCCCGAGACGGCGATCTTCACGTCCTCGATCTTCTTGCCGACCAGTTCCAGTCCGTTGAGGAGCGCGGCGGCCGAGATGATGGCCGTGCCGTGCTGGTCGTCGTGGAACACCGGGATGTTCATGCGCTCGCGCAGCTTCTTCTCGATGTAGAAGCACTCGGGCGCCTTGATGTCCTCGAGGTTGATGCCGCCGAGCGTGGG
>JAKONL010000131.1 GCA_022701965.1 Burkholderiaceae bacterium
GGTTGGCTCCCGCACGCAAGCGTCGGCATGCCGTTCGATACGCCGGAAGGGCATCGCGTGCGCCTTCCATTTCGAGCCTCTCCGACCTTCGCGCATGAGCGTACGGGCGTTCGCCGCTGGAACTCTGCCATGGGAGGCGGCAACCTTACGACCAACGCTTCACGAAAACGCTAAGGAACGATCGCGCCGTGGGTCTTGTTTGCCACCCGAGAGAAACAAGGAGATTTCCATGAAGAAGACAATCGTCGCCCTCTTCGCCACCGTCTGCATGACCGGCGCGGCCTTCGCTCAGACCACCCCCGCCACGACCACCAGCCCGGCCGCGACGGCCGCGCCGATGGGTATGGCCAGCGAGGGTGGTTTCGTCACCTACCAGCAGGCCGACCAGCTTCTCGGCTCGGGCCTGATGAACGCCAACGTGCGGGGCGCCGACAACGAGAACATTGGGACGGTCAGCGATCTCGTTCTGGACCGCGACGGTCAGATCGTCGCCGTGGTTGTAGGCGTCGGTGGATTTCTTGGCATCGGACAGAAGAATGTCGCCATCGCCGAGGATCAGCTGAACTTTGTCCTCGCCCAGGACGCTGCGGCCAGCACGACGACGGGCGCGATGGCGCCGGCGGGCGGTACCGCGATGGCGCCGGCCGGCGGCACGGCCATGGCGCCGACCGACACGACTGCTGCCACGGGAACGGCAACCGCTCCGGCGGCGACCACCCCGATGGCGTCGACCGGCACGGCGGCGGCACCGGGTGCTGCGGCGACCGGAACCGGGATGTCCGGCACCGTGGCGACTGGCACGGACGAGGCGTTCGGCTGGTCGGGCGCCGGCATCGACCACATCCAGGTGGCGTATACCCGTCAGCAGCTGCAGGACGCCCCGGCCTTCGAGACGGCCGAGTAACGAATCGCCTCGCGCGACCACCGGGGGAGGAGTTCGACTCCTCCCCTTTTTTTGTGGTTCCCCTCGATCGTTGGTCCGATGGTCGGCTCATCGAACGGTCGTCGATCGTAGAAGAACCGGACCGGCACGAGAGGTGACTTCAGTCGCCTTTGGCGTGAAACCCGGATCGACCACTGCGGTCCGAAGCGCCCGGCCGACCCTTGCACTTCGGCGTCACCGCTGGCCCCGTGAACGGCGCTTCCGGCGCGTGCTTCGGGCACCGCCTTGCATCGCCCGCATTCCACTTCTACGTCCGGAGCCGAACGATCGACCGGACGAGGGAAACGCGGATGTCGGGCAACGTGACGAGGTTCCTGGGCGGATCCCCGCTGTCGGTGGCCGTGCGCCTTCTGGTGATCTCGCTTCTGGTCGGCTTCCTTCTGTCCTGGCTCGACATCCGGCCGGCGGACGTGCTCTTCGCGGTGGAGGACTTCGTGCGCTGGGCCTGGGGGAGCGTGTTCGGCTCGCTCGGCCGCGTCATCGACTACGTCTTGCTGGGTGCGGCGATCGTGGTGCCGGTGTTCCTGATCTCGCGGCTGTTCCGGGCCGGGCGCGGTTGATCCGGCGTCCGACCGGGCGCATGTTGACGCCTTTCGGCTGAAAGGCGTTTTCGATGTCGACGCATGTCTTCGCGGCCGTGATCCTCGCCGCGCTGCTGCATGCGTCGTGGAACGCGCTCCTGAAATCGGGCGGCGACAAATACGCTTCCACGATGGCGCTGGCGCTCGGTAGCCTGCCGCTGGCCGCCGCCTGCGTTCTGGTGGGGGGTCCGCCGCCGCTCGCCAGCTGGCCCTTTCTGCTCGGGTCCGTCGCGATCCACACCGGCTACAATCTGGCGCTTCTGAACGCTTATCGCGCGGCGGACTTCACGCAGGCCTATCCGATCGCGCGCGGCACCGCGCCGGTGCTGACCGCGATCGTCGGGGCCACGCTTCTGGGTGAGGTCCTGACGCCGGTGCAGTCGCTGGCGATCGGCGTGATTGCGGCCGGCGTCGTCAGCATGGCGTTCGCAGGGCGCGAAACGCGACCGGGCACCCGGCCGATGTCGCGCGCGGGCCTCGGGTGGGCGTTGGCCACCAGCGTCCTGATCGCTGCCTACTCTCTGAACGACGGCATCGGCGCGCGCGTCGCCGGCAACAGCTTCAGCTACTACGGCGCGACCTCGATCCTCACCGCTCTCCTGATGCTCTTGGTCATGCGCCTGATGCGGCCGGGCGCGGTGACGGCCTCGCTCGCCAGGGGAGCGCGCGGCGCGCTTCTGGTCGGGGGTCCGATGTCGTTCGTCGCCTATGCCCTGGTGACCTGGGCCTTCTCGCAGGCCCCGATCGCCACGGTTTCGGCGCTCCGCGAGGTGTCGATCGTCTTTGCCATGGTGATCGGCACGCTGGTGCTGCGCGAGCGCCTCAACTGGCGACGCATCGGCTCGACCTTCGTCACGCTTCTCGGCGTCGTGCTGCTGCGCGGGGCGCGCTAGCTTCGTCTAGCCGAACTCGCTGGCCGTGCGGTGGAGGATCGAGTGGCGGCGCGCCAGAGCCTCGATGTCGTGCGAGTAGCCGCCGCCGATGACGCCCACCACCGGGATGCCGCGCTCGCGAAAGAAGCCGATCACTTGCCGGTCTCGCTCCGCCAGCCCCCGGTCGGTCAAGGCGAGACGGCCGAGGCGGTCCTCGGCGTGCGGATCGACGCCGGCGTTGAAGAACACGATGTCGGGCCGCGCCGCTTCCAGGGCATGCCGCAGGAGGTCCGGCAGGAGCGCGAGGTAGGGCTCGTCGCCGGTGCCGTCGGGCAGGGCGACGTCGAGGTCGGAGCGCGCCTTTTGCGTCGGATAGT
>JAKONL010000143.1 GCA_022701965.1 Burkholderiaceae bacterium
TCGATCAGCACCGCGTACTTCTGCGCGATGAAGCCGCGCCGCACCTTGCGCGTGCGGGTCAGCTCGTCGTCGTCCGGGTCGAGTTCCTTGTGCAGCACCATGAAGCGCGCGATCTGCGTGTCGGCCATGCCGGGCTCGGCGGCGAGGTCGGCGTTGACCTGGCCGATGCATTCGGCGATCTGCGCGAGCACCTCGGGCTTGCCGGCCAGGTCGACGTAGCCGCCGTAGGCCAGCCCGCGCCGCTCGGCCCAGTTGCCCACCGCCTCGAAGTCGATGTTGATGAAGGCACACACCTCGCTGCGCGCGTCGCCGAAGCACACGGCTTCCTTGATCTGCGGGAAGAACTTGAGCTTGTTCTCGATGTAGTTGGGCGCGAACATCGCGCCGCCGGCCATGCGGCCCACGTCCTTGGCGCGGTCGATGATGCGCAGGTGGCCTTCGCTGTCGAGCACGCCGGCGTCGCCGGTGTGGAAGTAGCCGTCGGCGTCGAGCACCTCGGCCGTGGCGTCGGGCCGCTTGTAGTACTCCTTGAGCACCGACACGCCGCGCACCAGCACCTCGCCGTCGGCCGCGATCTTCAGCTCGATGCCCGGCGCCGCGGTGCCGACGGTCTGCAGCTTGACCTTGCCGTCCTGCTGCAGGCAGACGTACGCGCAGGTCTCGGTCTGGCCGTAGAACTGCTTGAGGTTGACGCCGATCGAGCGGTAGAAGCGGAACAGGTCCGGTCCGATGGCCGCGCCGGCCGTGTAGGCCACGCGGATGCGGCTCATGCCCAGGACGTTGCGCAGCGGCCCGTAGACCATCAGGTCGGCCAGCGCGTACTTGAAGCGGTCGAGGCCGCCCACCGGAGCGCCGTTGAGGATGTCCGCGCCCACGCGGCGCGCGAGCGCCATGCACTTCGCATACAGCCAGCGCTTGGGCGCGGCGGCGTCCTCCATGCGGATCGACACGGCGGTGAGCAATCCTTCGAAGGTCCGCGGCGGGCCGAAGTAGTAGCTCGGCCCGATCTCGCGCATGTCGTTCATCACCGTCGCGGCCGACTCGGGGCAGTTCAGCGTGAAGCCGCCGACCAGCCACTGCGCGACCGAGAACAGGTGGTCGCCGACCCAGGCCATCGGCAGGTAGCTCATGATGTCGTCGCCCGGCCCCAGCCGGTCGGTCGCGACGCCGCCGTGGCCCGAGGCGATGAAGCTCGCATGGGTCTGGCACACGCCCTTGGGCCGCCCGGTGGTGCCCGAGGTGTAGAGGATCACGCCGACGTCGGAAGGCCGGCCGGCCTCGACGCTCGCGTCGAACGCGCCCGGATTCGCCGCGTCCCAGGCGCGGCCGAGCGCGCGCAATTCGTCGTAGCTCACGAGGCCCGGCTGGTCGTAGTGGCGCAGGCCGCGCGGGTCGTCGTAGACGATGTGGCGGATGACGGTGGCGCCGCCCTTCTCGCGCTGCAGCTCGCGGCATTCGAGCAGCTTGTCGACCTGCTCCTGGTCCTCGGCGATCGCGAACTCGATGCCCGCGTCATCCAGCATGAAGACCATCTCGCCGGCGACCGCGTCCTGGTAGAGCGGCACCGGCACGCCGCGCAGGCTCTGCGCGGCGATCACCGCGAAGTACAGGTGCGGCCGGTTGGCGCCGACGATGGCCAGGTTGTGCCCGGCCGTGAAGCCCAGGCTCGCGAGGCCGCAGGCCATCTCGCGCACCTCGGTGGCCGCGTCGCGCCAGGTCCAGGTCTGCCAGATGCCGAGGTCCTTCTCGCGCACCGCCGGCGCGTCGGGCCGGCTCGCCGCATGGGCGCGCAGCAGGCGTGGGAACGTGGCGTCCGGCGGGACGCCGGCGGTGGAGGGGTGGGCGGAATGGGATGTCACGGTGAGCCGGACTTTAGGACCGACTTTGACGCCGATCTGTCGTTCCAACGACAATCCTAGGGACACCACTCCCCCGGACTTTCCCGCATGGCCGCCGCATGACCCGGTTCGCTCCCCGCACGTCCTCGATCCGCGACCGGGTCCGCCCCGCCACGCCCGAAGAGCTGCGCAACGTCCCGTGGCTCGACGCGCTGCTGCCCGCGGAGCGGCGTCGCGCGGAGGCGGCGGTGGAGGTCGGCGAGGCCGAGGCGGGCGACCTGGTCTGCCGCATCGGCCGCTCGCCGACCTACTGGTTCGGCGTCGTCGAGGG
The DNA here is from genome assembly GCA_022701965.1 of Burkholderiaceae bacterium. The sequence goes on from JAKONL010000143.1 coordinate 2,170, forward strand.
CCTGCTCAAGATGAGCAACGACAACCCCGACGGCACCTCGATGACCTACAGCGGCCTGCCGCCGGGCGGCTGGTTCGGCGAGGGCACGGTCATGAAGCGCGAGCCCTACCGCTACAACATCCAGGCGCTGCGGCGCAGCGTCGTGGCCGGATTGCCGATCGACGAGTTCCACTGGCTGCTCGACCATTCGATCGGCTTCAACCGCTTCGTCATGAACCAGCTCAACGAGCGGCTCGCGCAGTTCATCGCCGCGCGCGAGGCCGATCGCCTGAACGACCCCGACGTACGCGTGGCGCGCAACCTCGCGGCGCTGTTCAACCCGGTGCTGTTTCCCGGCGTCGGCGAACTGCTGCGCATCACGCAGCAGGAGCTCGCCTACCTGATCGGGCTGTCGCGCCAGCGCGTGAACCAGTCGCTCAACATGCTGCAGGCGCAGGGCACGATCCGCATCGAGTACGGCGGCCTGCGCGTGCTCGACCTCGCGGCGCTGCGCGGCCGCGCAGCGCCGCCGACCTCTTCCTCTTCTTCGACGACTCCCAAGGACGACACGCCATGACCTCCCACCTGACCCTGATCACCGGCGCCTCGCGCGGCATGGGCCGCGCGATGGCCGAGCAGCTGCTCGATGCCGGCCACACGCTCGTCTGCATCTCGCGCCGCACCGACGAGACGCTGGCCGCACGGGCCGCCGCGGCCGGCGCCACGCTCGAGCAATGGTCCTTCGACCTCGCCGAGCCCCGGGCCGCGGCCGAGCGCGTGGGCACCTGGCTCGCTACGCAGGACGCGCAGGCCTTCGACAGCGTCGTGCTGATCAACAACGCCGGCACGCTCGGCACCGTGGGCCCGCTCGCGCAGGCCGACGCGGCCGACCTCGCGCGTTCGCTGCGCATCGGGCTGGAGGCGCCGCTGCTGCTCACCGCCGCCTTCCTGCGGGCCACGGCCGGCTGGCGCGGCGTGCGCAAGGTGCTCAACGTCTCCTCGGGGCTCGGACGCAACGCGATGGCGAGCCAGGCGCCGTACTGCGCCGCCAAGGCCGGCATGGACCACTTCTCGCGTGCCGTGGCGCTCGAGCAGGCGAACGAGCCCGGCGGCGCGAGGATCGTCTCGCTCGCCCCCGGCGTGATCGACACCGACATGCAGGGCGCGATGCGCGCCACCGAGGCGGCGCTGTTCCCCGACCGCGGCCGCTTCGACCGGCTCAAGTCCGACGGGCTGCTCGACTCGCCCGCCGACGCGGCGGCCAAGGTGCTCGCCTTCCTGGCGCGCGCCGACTTCGGCACCCGGCCGGTCGCCGACGTGCGTTCGGACTGACAAGGAGGAACCCCGCCATGGCCACCGCCCAAGCCCTCGCCACCGCCGACTACAAGCTCTTCCCGTCGCCGCGCAACCGCCATCGCGTGGTGTTCGAGCACCAGGTCTTCGTGCCCTATCCGTACATGCTGATCGACATGGAGAGCTACTACCTCCAGGGCCGCTACAGCCTCTTCGCCGCGCACCGCATCGTCGACAACAAGGCCGGCCAGCTCGCCACCTTCGAGGATGCCGCGGACGAGGCGAAGTTCAAGCTGAAGTTCGTGCCCGACCGATGACCGCAGCCGATCCGCCATCGCCGCTGCCGCTGCCGATCCTCTACTCGTTCCGCCGCTGTCCCTACGCGATGCGCGCCCGCCTCGCGCTGCTCGCGGCCGGCCAGCGTTGCGAGCTGCGCGAGGTGGTGCTGCGCGACAAGCCGGCCGAACTCCGCACCGCCTCGCCCAAGGCCACGGTGCCGGTGCTCGTGCTCGCCGACGGCCGCGTGATCGACCAGAGCCTGGACATCATGCGGTGGGCGCTGGGGCGCGACGATCCGCAGCGCTGGCTCGCGCCGGCCGAGGGAACGCTCGACGACATGCACGTGCTGATCGAGGCCAGCGACACCGGCTTCAAGCGCGATCTCGACCGCTACAAGTACCCCGGGCGCGAGCCGGCCGGTGTCGCGGACGACGGCGTCTCGCCGCGCGAGAGCGGCGCGGGCTTTCTGCGACAGCTCGATGCGCGGCTCGCGAACGGCCCCTTCCTGTTCGGCGGCCATGCGGCGCTGGCCGATGCGGCCATCGCGCCGTTCGTGCGCCAGTTCGCCGGCGTCGACCCCGCGTGGTTCGCCGCGCAGCCGTGGCCGCGCCTGCGCGCCTGGCTGGACGCCTGGCAGGCGTCCGGGGCTTTCGCGATCGTCATGCAGCGCCATGCCGCCTGGAAGGCCGAGGACGGTCCGGGCGTCGCCTTCCCATCCCGGCTTCACTGAACACCACACGACGAAAGCCATGGCCGAATCGAAAATCGCCATCTACGGTGCCATCGGCGCCAACATCGCCATCGCGGCCACCAAGTTCACCGTCGCCGGCATCACCGGCAGCTCGGCGATGCTGTCCGAGGGCGTGCATTCGGCGGTCGACACCTTCAACGGCGTGTTGCTGCTGGTCGGCGTGAAACTGAGCCAGCGGCCGGCCACCACCGAGCATCCGTTCGGCCACGGCAAGGAGCTCTACTTCTGGAGCCTGATGGTCGCGGTGCTGATCTTCGGGCTCGGCGGCGGGGTGTCGGTCTACGAAGGCATCCAGCACATCCGCCGTCCCGAGCCGATGACCGACCCCACCTGGAACTACGTTGTGCTCGGCGCCGCGGTGCTGTTCGAGGGCGCGAGCTTCGGCATCGCGCTGCGGCAGTTCCTCGGCGAGTCGCGCGGCCGGCCGTTCTGGAATGCGCTGCATGCGAGCAAGGACCCGACCACCTACACCGTGCTGGCCGAGGATTCGGCCGCGCTGGTCGGCCTGCTGGTCGCGGCGCTCGGCATCTGGCTGAGCCACGAACTCGGCATCCCCGAACTCGACGGCGCGGCGTCGGTCGTCATCGGCCTGCTGCTGGCGGGCGTCGCGGTGCTGCTGGTGCGCGAGTCGCGCGGCCTCCTGATCGGCGAGGGCATCCGACCCGAGACCGCGCGCGAGATCCGCCGCATCGCCACCGCGCAGCCGAGCGTGCGCGACGTCGGGCAGATCCTGTCGATGTACATCGGCCCGCAGGAGGTGCTGGTGACGCTGGACCTGCATTTCGAGGACGGCACGCGCACCGACGAGGCGTCGGCCGCGATGACGCTGATCGGCAATGAAGTGCGGGCGAAGTTCCCGACGATCAGGCGGCTGTTCATCGAGGCCGGGGAGGGGGCGGCATGAGGGCCCGGATGCTGGCCGTCGCGCTGATTCTTTCCGGGGTCGTCGTCCCCGCCGCCGCTGCGGAGCCCGCTGCGCCGGGCGGCGGCACGGCGACGGGCGCGCGTCGCGCGTCGCCGAGCTGGGGCGCCATCGCGTCGGGCACGGGCGGCTACGGCTACGCGTTCAATCACCGGACGCAGGCGGCGGCGGAGCTGGCGGCGCGCGCGCAATGCGAGCGGCCGCCGAATGCGGGAAAGGGGGCGGCACCGGTCGCGCCGTCCGCCTGCGAGGCGCGCACCGCGTTCGATCGGGCCTGCGGCGCGCTGGTCACCGGCAACTTCGGCGAAT
>JAKONL010000145.1 GCA_022701965.1 Burkholderiaceae bacterium
TGGCGCCCAGGCAGCCGGTGACGATCACGCGGCCGTTCTCGGCCAGCGCCTCGCCGATGGTGTCGAGGCTCTCGCGCACGGCGTCGTCGATGAAGCCGCAGGTGTTGACGATGACGAGGTCGGCGCCTTCGAAGGTCTTGGAAGTCTGGTAGCCCTCCGCGCTCAGGCGGGTGAGGATCAGCTCGGAGTCCGTGAGGGCCTTGGGGCACCCCAGGCTCACGAAGCCGACCTTGGGTGCGGCCGAGGATGGGATGGTCGTGGTGGGTTCGGGGAATGCAACGTCGCTCATCCCCCGATTGTCGGCGTTAACGCATCGTGGGCGCCTCGCGCCGGCTCAACGCCCTTCGTTCGGCCGCTTGAGCCCGAAGGCGCCCAGCACCTGCTCGGTGTTCTTCTGCATTTGCTCCTGCATCTGGATGAACACGTTCTTCGACTGCTCGACATAGTTGCCCATCACGCCCTGGAGCACCGGCGACTGGGCGGTCATGAAGCGCGCCCAGAGCTCGGGCGTGAGGCCGTCGGCCTTGTCGGCCAGCTGGGCCTGCATCTCGGTCATGGCCTGGATGTTTTTCTCGAGGTAGGAACCCATGAAGCCGTGCATCGCCTTGCCGTGGAAACGGATGATGCTGGCGAGCACCGGCTCGGTGAACATCGGGGCGCCACCGGCCTCTTCTTCCAGGATGATCTGCAGCAGGATGCTGCGGGTCAGATCCTCGCCGCTCTTGGCGTCGCGCACCACGAACGGCGCGCTGCGCATGACCAGTTGCCTGACCTCGGCCAGGGTGATGTAGGCCGACGTTTCGGTGTCGTAGAGCCGCCGGTTGGGATACTTCTTGATCACCCGCGATTCAGGCTTGGCGGCGATCTTGTTGCTCTGCACGGAAATTTCCTTCGGGGTGGTCGTCAGGGGTGCGAGAACCATTGTAAGAACCGGTTTTGCTGCACTGCACCCAAGGTTACCCTGATCGTCCGGCGCGTGCCGCACGGCACGGATGCATCGGCGGAACGCTCACTCCTCGACCGGCGGCGCGGTGAGGTATTCGGCCGTGCAGACCTTGCAGATCGCCGAATCCGGCCGCTCGTTCGTGGCGGCGCGGAAGTGCAGCGGATTCTTCACCCCACCCAGCACCCAGCAACGCGGGCAATGTGCCTGCCCCGTCAGCGGCAGGTAGCCGCGCGAGCGCTGCTGCGCGCGGTCGCGGGTGACGGGAGAGCCCAGTTGCTCGATGCGCGCCACGTCGTGCGCCACGGAGGTCCAGTGCTTGCCCTGCGCCGTGTCCCGCAGGCCGTAGACGACCCGGGCGAACTCCAGGGGCGCTTGTTTCAGCAGCGCCGCGATGCGGTGCTGTTCGAGTGATGGATCGATGGCGGGATGATTCATCGGGCGTCGGGCGGAAGTTGCTGGCAACAAGTTAACACATAGTTCTCATTTTCGGCACGACGACGATTGACAAGGTGAGCATGCGCGCACTTTTTCCATCCCGCCGGCGGCGCGACGAGCAACCGGCCGGCCCTCGGCGCGCGCCGGATAATCGCGTCCATGGCTTTCCCGCTCCCACTCGCTCCAGCCATCGGCCAGGGCTCCATCACCGACGTCCCGGGCATCGAGGTCGGACATTTCAGCGACGCGCGCCGCCCGACCGGCTGTACCGTGATCCTCGCGCGCGACGGCGCGGTCGGCGGCGTGGACGTGCGCGGCGCGGCACCGGGCACGCGCGAGACCGACCTGCTCGCGCCCGGCAACCTGGTGACGCACGTGCATGCCGTGATGCTCGCCGGCGGCAGCGCCTGGGGACTGGCGGCGGCCGACGGCGCGATGCGCTGGCTGGAAGAACGCGGCATCGGCCTGGACGTGCGCTTCGGCATCCTGCCGATCGTGCCGGCGGCGGTGCTGTTCGACCTGCCGATGGGCGACGCGCGCATCCGGCCCGACGCCACCGGCGGCTACGCGGCCTGCGAGGCCGCCTCCACGCGGGCACCGGCCGAGGGCAACGTCGGCGCCGGCAGCGGCGCGCTGGTGGGCAAGCTCTTCGGCGTCGAGCGGGCGATGAAGGGCGGCGTCGGCAGCGCCTCGATCACGGTCGGCGGCGTCACCGTCGGTGCGTTGATCGCCTGCAATGCACTGGGCGACGTGATCGACCCCGACACCGCGCGGGTCGTGGCCGGTGCGCGCACCGTCGACGGCCGCGCCCTGCTCGACACCCGGCGCGCGCTGCTGCGCGGCGAGCTGCCGCGTCCGCTGCTCGCGGGCACGAACACCACGCTCGGCGTGATCGCGACCGACGCGGTGCTCACCAAGGTACAGGCCAACCGCCTCGCCGCGGTCGCGCACGACGGGCTGGCGCGCAGCATCGATCCGGTCCACACCATGAGCGATGGCGACACGCTGTTCGCGCTCGCCACCGGCCGCGTGCCGCTCGATGGCGACGCGCCCGGCATGACCGTGCTGGGCACGATGGCCGCCGAGGTGGTCGCGCGTGCCACGCTGCGCGCGGTGCTGGCGGCGCGCTCGGTCGACACCGGCACGCTGCGCATCCCGTGCGCGGCCGACCTGGCGGCGTGGAGCGCCGCCTGATGCCCAAGACGCTCAAGCTCGTCCTGCTGTCGATCCGCGACCTCGTCGTCTCGATCGGCCCCGTCGTCTTCGTCGTCATCGGACTGCTGATCGCGGCCTACTGGTGGCTCGATCCACAGCCGCCGCGCCGCGTGACCCTGGCCACCGGTCCGGCCGGCAGCGCCTATGCCGAGTTCGGCCGCCGCTACGCGCAGGCGCTGGCCGCCGAAGGCATCGACGTCGAACTGCGCGCGAGCGACGGCTCGCTCGACAACCTGCAACTGCTGCGCAACGGCGGCGCCGACCTGGGTTTCGTGCGTGGCGGCAGCGCCGACGTGGTGGCCGACGAGCGCGCCGGGCTGACCTCGCTCGGCAGCCTGTTCTACGAGCCGTTGTGGGTGTTCTACCGCACCGACGCCGCGCTGCGCGCGGACCGCAGGAACCCGGTGCTGAGCTCGTTGGCGCAGCTGCGCGGCCTGCGCGTCAACGTCGACAAGCACGGCAGCGGCGTGCCGGAGATGGTCGACCAGATGCTGCGCGCCAACCG
>JAKONL010000362.1 GCA_022701965.1 Burkholderiaceae bacterium
GCGTTGCGCCAGAGCCCGTCTGTGGACGAATCGCTGATCGGCATCCGCCTGGGCACTCTGCGCTTTCGCGTCTGCGCCAGCCCAGGCTACATCGCGCAGCACGGCCGCCCAGAGTTGCCGGCCGACCTGTCGCACCGGGACTGCGCGCGCATCGCGCTGCCGGGGTTCAGCAGTGCCTGGTCGTTCCGTCGAAGAGGCGCCACGGACAGCGAGGTGGACGTGGTGCCCATAGGTGGCTGGTTGACGGCGTCCTCGGCCCTGTCATTGCTTGCCTGTGCTGTGGATGGACTCGGTCCGGTGCTGCTGGCCGACTGGCTGGTGGACCCGGACATCGAAGCGGGACGGCTGGTGGACCTTTTCCCTCAATACGAGGTGACGTCAACCAATTTCGACAACGCGGTGTGGCTGTTGTACGCATCGCGCGAGCATCTGCCGCGCAGGGTGCGGGTGGTGGTCGACTTTTTCAGAGCCGAGCTGCAGGCGCTGCTCGCAGATCCGGGTTGACCGCCATACCGCTCAGGCCTGCGCCGGCAGCTTTTCCAGAATCTTGTCGAGTGTGATCGGGTACTCGCGAATACGTGCCCCGGTAGCGTTGTAGATCGCGTTCGCGATGGCAGCGGCCACGCCGCACAGCCCGAGTTCGCCCACTCCCTTTGCCTTTATAGGGGACATGGTGGTATCCACCTCGTCCAGGAAGATGACATCCTGCTTCGGGATGTCGGCGTGCACCGGCACTTCGTAACCAGCGAGGTCGTGGTTGATGAAACAGCCAGCGTGTTTGTCCACGACCAGATGCTCCATCAGCGCCGCGCCCGCACCCATCACCATCGAGCCAATCACTTGGCTGCGGGCCGTCATCGGGTTGAGGATGCGACCTGCCGCGCACACGGCCAACATCCGCCGCAGACGCACCTCGCCGGTGAACTCGTCGACGCCGACTTCGACGAAGTGCGCGCCGAAGGTCTGTTGCGCGTATTGCTTGGACAGATCACCGTACGTCATCTCGTCCTCGGCCACCAGATCGCTGATCTCTGCGGCTTTCGCCAGAGGGAGCCTGCGATTGCCGGCCTGAACCGTGCCGTCCGCAAACACCACATCCGGTCCACTGAAGCCCAGTCTTGCAGCCACCGCCTCACGCAGTTTGACGCATGCCGCGTAAACCCCAGAGGTCGCAGACGCTGCGCCCCATTGCCCTCCAGAGCCAGACGATTCCGGAAATTTGCTGTCGGCCAACCGCACGGCAACCTGATCGATCGCCACACCCATCATCTCCGCCGCTGTCTGCGCAATGATGGTGTAGCTGCCCGTGCCGATGTCGGTCATGTCGGTCTCGACGGTGACGATGCCACGGCTGTCGAGTCGCACCCGCGCGGCCGATTTGGTGATGGGCGCGCCACGGATGGCAGATGCCACGCCCATTCCCACCAGCCATTGGCCATCGCGGACCTGCCCAGGCCGGGACTTTCGCTTGCTCCAGCCGAACTGCTCCGCACCCGTCTGCAGACATTGCACCAGCTGACGCATCGAGAAAGGACGGTCCGGTTTTTCGGGGTCGAACTGCGTGTCATTGAGCACGCGAAACGCCACCGGGTCCATCTTCAGCTTGTCCGCCATCTCGTCCATGGCAATCTCGAGGGTCATCATGCCGGGCGCCTCGCCGGGTGCGCGCATCGCGTTCCCTTCTGCGAGGTCCAGCACGGCCAGGCGCAGATGGGTCATGCGGTTGGCGCCGGCGTACAGCAGGCGGGTTGATGCCGTGGCGGCTTCTGTGCGGCCGCCGCGCAGGTTGCCCGACCAGCTCTCATGTCCGATGGCCGTGATCTTTCCGTCGCGCGTCGCGCCGATGCGCAGCCGCTGGATCGTCGCAGGCCGGTGTGTCGTGCTGTTGAAGACCAACGGGCGGGTCAAAGCGACCTTGACCGGCCGGCCCACTGCCCGCGACGCCAGGGACGCCGACACCGTGTCGGCCAGAACGGTGCCCTTGCCGCCGAAGCCGCCGCCGATGTAGGCGGCCACCATGCGGATGTTCTCCTTGGGAATGCCCAGGATCAGTCCGAGGTCGCGCACGCCCCAGTTGAGCTGCTGGATCGGACACCAGCAGGTCAGCTGGTTGCCTTTCCACGCAGCGATCGTGGCGTGCGGTTCCATCATCGCGTGCGACTGGTCGGGCGTCGTGTACATCTCGTCCAACGTCACCGGCGCGGCCGCGAAGGCCCCGTCGAAGTCGCCGATCGCAGATTGCGGTGGCGGGCCGAACGCGGCCGGTTTAGGCGTGGAAGCGGCGTCCTTTGCAGCAGCCAGGTCGAAGGATCCTTCGGCACGTTCGTACTGAACATCAACCAGCGACGCAGCATCACGCGCCTGCTCGAAGGTTTCGGCCACGACGATGGCGACCGCTTGCCCGTAGTGGTCGACATCGGGCCCGGCCAGCGCACAGTCGACATAGAACGCCCCAACGCCAATCTGGCCGGCGTTCGCTGCCGTGACAACAGCCAGCACGCCGGGAACGGCACGTGCTCGTGCGTCGCTGATCCCGGCAATGCGCCCCTTGCCGATGGCGGCGCCCAACACAAAACC
>JAKONL010000164.1 GCA_022701965.1 Burkholderiaceae bacterium
GATTGTCGCGTCAAACACGTCCTCCATCTCGATCACCAAGCTCGCCGCCGGCTTCGACAACCCGTCGCGCTTCATCGGCATGCACTTCTTCAACCCGGTGCCGATGATGGCGCTGGTGGAGATCATCCGTGGCTACCTCACGAGCGACGCCACGCACGACGCGGTCAAGGCGCTGGCCGAGAAGCTCGGCAAGTCGCCGATCACGGTGAAGAACGCGCCGGGCTTCGTGGTCAATCGCATCCTGGTGCCGATGATCAACGAGGCCTTCTTCGTGCTGGCCGAAGGCATCGCCACGGCGGAGGACATCGATGCGGGCATGAAGCTCGGCTGCAACCAGCCGATCGGACCGCTGGCGCTGGCCGACATGATCGGGCTGGACGTCTGCCTCGCCGTGATGGAGGTCTACCTCGAGCAGTTCGGCGACTCCAAGTACCGGCCCTGCCCGCTGCTCAAGGAAATGGTCGCTGCGGGCCAGCTGGGTCGCAAGACCGGGCGCGGCGTCTACCGCTATTGAGCGCGTTGCAGGGCGTCCGGCGCCCTGCAACCCTGATGCCGACCCCGGATTCAATTGCACACAATTAGATTGTTCGGCATAATCCAGCCATGGCCACCGAACACACCGTCGACGACATGCTCAAGCTGGACAGCCAGTTGTGCTTCGCCGTGTATTCGACGTCGCTCGCGATGACGCGCTTGTACAAGCCGCTGCTCGAGAAGCTCGATCTCACCTATCCGCAGTACCTGGTGATGATGGCGCTGTGGGAGCGCGACGGCGTGATGGTGTCTGAGCTCGGTGCGCAACTGTCGCTCGACTCCGGGACCCTGACGCCGCTGCTCAAGCGCCTCGAAGGCGCCGGGCTGGTCGGACGGCTGCGGGACGTCACCGACGAGCGCCGCGTGCGCGTCACGCTGACGCCGGCCGGCCGTGCGCTCAAGGCGAAGGCCACCGGCCTGCCGGCCTGCATCCTCGCGGCCAGTCAATGCTCGATCGAGGAGCTGTCCTCGTTCACCCGGCAGTTGCAGCAGTTGCGCGAACGCCTGAAGGCGGCCGCCTGACGACGTCGCCGTCCACCGATCCATTCGCCGCCGCGCCCGTCGCGGCATCCTCATCCACCTTTTTCACCAACCACCAAGGAACACCATGACCACGAAACTCGACAAGGTTCTCTACACCGCCGAAGCCCACACCGTCGGCGGCCGCGAAGGCGCCGGCAAGTCCAGCGACGGCGCGATCGACGTCAAGCTGAGCGCACCGGGTTCGGGCAAGCCGGGCACCAACCCCGAGCAGCTGTTCGCGGTCGGCTACGCCGCGTGCTTCATCGGCGCGATGAAGGCCGTCGGCCCCAAGGTCGGCGTGAAGGTGCCGGACGACGTCGCGATCGACTCCAAAGTCTCGCTCGGCCCGACGAACGGCGGCGCCGCCTACGGCATCAGCGTGCAGCTGGCCATCACCCTGCCCGGCCTCGACGCCGAGCAGGCCAAGAAGCTGGTCGACACCGCGCACGAAGTCTGCCCGTATTCGAACGCCACCCGCGGCAACATCGACGTCGAAATCACCATCGCCTGATTCTTCGGGCGGTCGATCCGACCGCTCGCGGATCGCGAACGAAGGCGCTGCGGCCACGAGCCGCGGCGCCTTTTTCCATTGCACGAGGCGCACTCCACGGTCGGTGGTGACAATGGCCCGATGACCTCATCTTCCAGTGACGCAGCAGGCGCACCCGCCAACACGCATCCCTACGAAATCCTCACGCCGGATGTCGTGCTCGATGCACTTTCCTCGCTCGGCCTGCACGGCGACGGGCGCCTGACCGCCCTCAACTCCTACGAGAACCGCGTCTACCAGGTCTTCATGGACGATCCGAAGCCGCATCCCGCGGTGGTCGCCAAGTTCTACCGGCCCGGCCGCTGGAGCGAGGCGGAAATCCTCGAAGAGCACGCCTTCTCGCTGGCACTGGCCGAAGGCGAAGTCCCGGCCGTCCCGCCCCTGGCGATCGACGGTGCGACGCTGCATCACCACGCCGGCTTCGCCTTCAGCGTGAGTCCGTACCGCGGCGGGCGAGCGCCGGAGCTCGACGATTTCGAGGTGCTCGAGTGGGTCGGGCGCTTCCTGGCGCGCATCCACGCGGTCGGCGCGAAGCAGCCTTTTACAGAGCGGCCCGCACTCGACCTGCAGACCTTCGGCATCGCCTCGCGCGACTGGCTGCTGGGCCACGACAAGATTCCGCTCGACGTGCAGCGCGACTGGGAAACCGCCTGCAACGCCGCGCTCGACCGCATCGCCGCGACGCCGCTGGTGGCGGGCGCGAGCACCGAACTGCGCACGCTGCGGCTGCATGGCGACGTCCACCCCGGCAACATCCTCTGGACCCCGACCGACCGCCCCGGCGGCGGACCGCACTTCGTCGACCTCGACGACGCACGCACCGGCTTCGCGGTGCAGGACCTGTGGATGCTGCTGAACGGCGAACGCGCGCAGCGCACCGCGCAACTGAGCGGTCTCCTCGACGGCTACGAGCAGTTTCGCGAATTCGACCGTCGCGAGCTGGCGCTGATCGAGCCGCTGCGCACGCTGCGGCTGATCCACTACAGCGCCTGGCTCGCGCGCCGCTGGGAAGACCCGATCTTCCCGATCAACTTCCCGTGGTTCGGGTCGAGCGACTACTGGAAGGGGCAGATCCTGGTTCTGCAGGACCAGTGCGAGCGGATGGAGGAAGAGCCTCTCTACGCCTGAGCGGGGGGCGCGTCAGTTCGCGTACTGGTGCTGCACGTCGGTGCCCTGCGGAAGCGGTGCGTTCGCACGCGGCACGTTCGGGTCGTACAGGACCGTGCCCGTGCCCACGCCCGCACCCGCACGGACGCCGCCGCCGATGCCGGTGGACGCACCGAGCCCGGCGCCGCCGTAGACCTGCCCGCCGCCGTTGACGCCCACGCCGACGCCGAGCGGCCCGAATCCGGTCCCGAGCCCGATGCTCGGCCCGCCCGTGCCGTAGCCCACGCCGAGCGAGAGGCCCGGCACCAGCGGAATGCCGATGCCGACGCCGCCCGCGCAACCCGAAAGCGCCGCGACGGCAGCGGCCGCCGCGATCCAGATGCCTGCGCGCGAGCGACGCATGGCGATCAGACCAGCAGCGCGTTCACGCGCCGCACGTAGGCTGCCGGATCGGCCGGCATGCCGCCTTCGGCCAGCAGCGCCTGGTCGAACAGGATGTGGGCCAGGTCGTCGAAATGCGCCCGCGAATCTTCGCCGGCCGCGCCGAGCGACTCCAGCTTCTTCACCAGCGCGTGCTCGGCGTTGACCTCGAGCACCGGCTTCAGATCGGGCGCGGGCTGGCCGGCCTGCTTGAGCATGCGTGCGAGCTGCGTGCTCATGCCGTCGTCCTTGACCACCAGGCAGGCGGGCGAGTCCACCAGGCGGGTGGTCACGCGCACGTCGTCGGCCTTGCTCGCGAGGGCGGCCTTGAGCTTCTCCAGCACCGGCTTGAAGGTCTCGGCGGCTTCCTCGGCGGCCTTCTTCTCCGACTCGTCCTGCAGCGTGCCGAGGTCGACAGCGCCCTTGGCGACGCTCTGCAGCGGCGTGCCGTCGAAATCCTGCAGGTAGTTCAGTGCCCACTCGTCGACGCGGTCGGTCATCAGCAGCACCTCGATGCCCTTCTTCTTGAAGAGTTCGAGCTGCGGGCTGTTCTTCGCGGCGGCCAGCGTGTCGGCGGTGATGTAGTAGATGGCCTCCTGGCCTTCCTTCATGCGCGCCTTGTAGTCGGCGAACCCGACGCTCACGGTGTCGCTCGCGGTCGATGCGAACCTCAGCAGCTTGGCGATGCGCTCGCGGTTGCCGTGGTCCTCGCCCAGGCCTTCCTTGAGTACGCTGCCGAACTCCGCGTAGAACGCCGCGTACTTGCCGGCGTCCCCTTCGCCCGCGAACTCGGCCGCGGCTTCGGCAGCGGGCTGCGCGTCGACGACGTTCTTCTTGTCGACCACGTCGGTCACGCCGTCCTCGGCCTTGAGCGCCTCGGTCGGCTCCGGTGCCGGCACCGACTCGCCTGAGCCAATGTCGATCTTGGTGGCGGCGGTGTCGACCGCGTTCTTCTGCTTCTTGGCCATGTCCTCGAGCATCGACAGCACGCGCTTGGTGCTGCCCTCGCGGATGGCGCGCACGTCGCGGCTCTCCTGCAGCAGCTCGCGGCTGACGTTGAGCGGCAGGTCGGCCGAGTCGATCACGCCCTTGACGAAGCGCAGGTAGCCGGGCATGAGCGCCTCGGCGTCGTCCATGATGAAGACGCGCTTGACGTAGAGCTTCACGCCCGCGCTCTTCTCGCGGTTCCACAGGTCCATCGGCGCCTTCGACGGGATGTAGAGCAGCTGCGTGTACTCCGTGCTGCCCTCGACGCGGTTGTGGCTCCAGGTGAGCGGCGCCTCGTAGTCGTGCGTGATGGTCTTGTAGAAGTCGGCGTACTGCTCGGGCGTGATGTCCTTCTTGGGACGCGCCCAGAGCGCATTGGCCTTGTTGACGGCTTCCCATTCGCCGGTCTTGACCATGTCGCCGGGCTGGTCGTTCTCGCCTTCCTTCCACTCCTCCTTCTCCATGAGGATCGGCAGGGAGATGTGATCGGAGTACTTGCCGATGACCTGCTTGAGCTTCCACGCGTTGAGGTATTCGTCGGCATCCTCGCGCAGGTGCAGCGTGACGCTGGTGCCGCGCTGCGCACGCTCGATATCGGCCACCTCGAAGTCGCCCGCGCCGCCGCTGGCCCAGCGCACGCCCTGGTCCGCCGGCAGGCCCGCACGGCGCGACTCGACCGTGATGCGGTCGGCCACGATGAAGCCCGAATAGAAACCGACGCCGAACTGGCCGATGAGCTGCGCGTCCGACTTCTGGTCGCCGGAGAGCTTGCTCATGAAGTCCTTGGTGCCGCTCTTGGCGATCGTGCCGAGGTTGTCGATGGCCTCCTGCTTCGACAGGCCGATGCCGTTGTCGGCGATGGTCAGCGTGCGGGCGGCCTTGTCGAACGAGACACGCACCTCGAGGTTGGGCGCCTCCTCGTACAGCGCGGCATCCTTGATCGCCTCGAAGCGCAGCTTGTCGCAGGCATCCGACGCGTTGGAGATCAGCTCGCGCAGGAAGATCTCCTTGTTGGAATAGAGCGCGTGCGTGACGAGGTGCAGCAGTTGCGCGACTTCGGCCTGGAACGGGAGTTTGGTCGTAGCGGAAGAGGTCATGGTTCGATGTTCGGAAATATCTGAAAACTGAAGAGATCGACAGCCGCATGCAGATGTCGTCGCGCCCGTCATTTTCAACGCTGCGCAGCCGATGCGCGAAATGCCGCGCCACCGTGACGAGATCACGTTTGCCGCCTCGGCGTTTCGCGCCGATCGCCCCGCCCGTTCGAGACTCGTCGCGCGCCATGAATCCGGCGCGCGACCAGTCACACATCGAACAGGGGAAACAAGAAATGCGAAACGTCAATCTCAGGAAATGGTCGGCCGAATTCATCGGCACGTTCTGGCTCACCTTCGGCGGCTGCGGCAGCGCGGTGCTCGCGGCGGCGTTCCCGCAGCTGGGCATCGGCTTCGCGGGCGTGTCGCTCGCCTTCGGGCTGACCGTGCTGACGGCGGCCTATGCGCTCGGGTCGATCTCGGGCGGGCATTTCAATCCGGCGGTCTCGGTCGGGCTGATGGTCGCCGGACGGCTGCGTCCGGCCGAGCTGCCGGGCTACGTGATCGCGCAGGTGCTCGGCGCGGTGGCCGGTGCCGGCCTGCTCTACGTCATCGCCACCGGGCGCCCGGGCGCCGAGCTCGGCGGCTTCGCGACCAACGGCTACGGCGCGCATTCGCCCGGCGGCTTCGGCATGACGGCGGCGCTGCTCACCGAAGCCGTACTCACGGCGATGTTCCTGATCGTGATCCTCGGCGCCACGGCGCGGCGCGCATCGCCCGGCTTCGGCGGCGTGGCGATCGGTCTGTGCCTCACGCTGATCCACCTCGTATCGATCCCGGTCACCAACACGTCGGTCAACCCGGCGCGCAGCACCGGCCCGGCGGTCTTCGGCCCGTCGTACGCAGCAGCCGAACTCTGGCTCTTCTGGGTCGCGCCGATCGCGGGGGCCGTGCTCGGCGCGCTCGTCTACAAACTGTTGCTCGAAGACGAGTAAGTCAGCTGGCGCTGGGGTCGACGGTCGAGCATGCTTGACGGTCGATCGACCGATCGATCCATCCAGGAACAAGCGCCATGAACAAATCCCTTCAGACCCTGCTGGCCGTCGCCGGCTTCTGCGGCGTGCTCGCCGCCCACGCAGCCTCGCCTGCCGCTGCGGCATCGCCGGCCGCAGGCGTGCCCGCCGTGCAGACCCAGTCCGCCGACGTGAGCAAGACCGGCGTCGCACCGCCTCCCGGCGGCGCCGTCAAGACGCCCGGGCGCAAGGACCCGTCGCAGACGACCGCGGCACCGGGCGGCGGCGCCGGCAAGGTCTGGGCCAACCCGAGCAGCAAGGCCTATCACTGCATGGACGACAAGTACTACGGCAAGACCCGGAAGGGCGAGTACATGACCGAGGCGGACGCCAAGGCCAAGGGCATGCACGCGGCGCACAAGAAGGCCTGCGCGGCCTGATCAGAACCGCTCGTTCGCGCCCAGGTAGCGCCAGCTGCCCACGGGCAGGTTGCCCAGCACCACGCGGCCGATGCGGATGCGCTTCAGGCCGACCACCTTCAGGCCGACCTGTTCGCACATCCGGCGGATCTGGCGCTTCTTGCCCTCGGTCAGCACGAAGCGCAGCTGTTCGGGGTTCTGCCAGTCGACCTTCGCCGGCTTGAGCGGCTGACCGTCCAGGCTCAGGCCGTGGCGCAGCTTCGCCAGCAGGGCGGGCGGGAACACGCGCTGCACGTCGGTCACGACGTCGCCGTGCGCACCGGGACCGCCGCTCGCGCCGACGACGGGCGACCAGGTCACGCGAACCAGGTATTCCTTCTCCATGCCCGAGTCCTCGCCGATCAGCTGGCGCGCCACGCGGCCGTCCTGCGTCAGCACCAGCAGCCCGACCGAATCGATGTCGAGCCGGCCCGCCGGCGCCAGGCCCCGCAACTGCGGCGGCGTGAACCGGTTGACGCTGGTGTCCTCGCGCCAGTGCGTGCGCGGGTTGATGAGCACTACCGCCGGCTCGTGACCGTCCTCGGCCTGGCCGCTGACGTAGCCCATCGGCTTGTGCAGCAGGATCGTCACCCGTGTCGCCTGCTGGCCCTGCGCGGCCTTGTCGATCTCCACGCGGTCCGCGGGCGTCACCTTGACGCCCATCGGCGCGACCTGGCCATTGACCCTGACCCAGCCCCGGTCGATCCAGTCGTCGGCTTCGCGCCTCGAACACAGCCCGAGTTCGGCCATGCGCTTGTTCAGGCGCACGGCGCCGGGGACGGAGGGTGTGGGAAGCGGCGCAGTCATCGTGGGGAGATTGTCCCCGCTAACCCGCTCAACCCTGCTGCTGGCTCCCGGACTGCGACGACGACCGGCTCGCGGGCGGCGTCATCTGGCGCAGCATGCCGACGGCGGTGCCGTCCACGTCGACATCGCGCTGCTGCCCGCCCAGGTACTGCCGTACTGCCGAGGTGGCGTCGCCTGCGGCGCGTACCGCGGCCCGCAGACGGGCCTCGTTCACCTCGAGCACGGCCGTCCAGTAGCCGACCTCGCGCGGTTCGTCCAGGTTGATCCAGCCGCTGTCGCGGGGGACGCGTGTCGTCGTTCGCTTCGTCATGTGTGTCTCCGGCGCGCTGATTGCTTTCAGGGCCGGCACATCGCCGGAAGCAGCAATATTTGTTGCGCGTTTGTGTAATAAGTCAGAACACGGGCGATCCGGTGTAGGAAATATCCTTCGGCGATTGCGGTCAGACGACCAGCCTGTAGCCCACGCCCGTCTCCGTCAGCAGATGGCGGGGCTGTGCCGAATCCGCCTCGAGCTTCTGCCGCAGGTGGCCCATGTAGATGCGCAGGTAATGGCCCTGCTCGCCGTGCGACGGCCCCCAGACCTCGCGCAGCAGCTGGCGCTGCGTGAGCACGCGGCCGGCGTTGGCCACCAGCATGCCGAGCAGGCGGTATTCGGTCGGCGTCAGGTGCACCTCGGCGCCGGCGCGCCGCACGATGCGCGCGCCGCGGTCGACCTCCACGTCGCCGAAACGGAACACCGGCGTGCCCGCCTCGCCCGCCGCCGCGCCGCCGGCCGCCGCACGCGGTCGACGCAGGTTGGCGCGCACGCGGGCGAGCAGTTCGCCGGTACCGAAGGGCTTGGTGAGGTAGTCGTCGGCGCCGGCGTCGAGCGCGGCGATCTTGTCGGCCTCGTCGATGCGCGCCGACAGCACGATGATCGGCACCGCCGACCAGCCCCGCACGTCGCGGATCAGGTCGAGGCCGTCGCCGTCGGGCAGGCCGAGGTCGAGCACCAGCAGATCGGGCTGACGCGTGCCGGCCGCCGCCAGGCCCTCGCGCAGCGTCGCGGCCTCGTGCACCTGCCAGCCTTCGGCCTCCAGCGCGCCGCGCACGAAGCGGCGGATCTGGGGTTCGTCCTCGATCACGATGGCGGTGGGCGACGGCATGGCGGCTACGGCTCCGGCTGGGAAGGCGCCTCGGCGGCGTGGGGCGGCGTGCGGCGCGGCAGCACGACGGTGAATTCTGCGCCGCCGCCCCCGGCATCCGGCGCCGCGTTCGCGGCCTCGATCGTTCCGCCGTGCGCGCCGACGATCGCCTTGCAGATCGCCAGGCCCAGTCCGACGCCGGGCGTCGCCGACTCGGCCTGGCCGCGCGTGAACTTGTCGAAGAGCCGCTGCTCGCGCCCGAGCGACGACTTCGGCAGGCCGGGGCCATGGTCGCGCACCGACAGGACCAGCGACTGCGGCTCGACGCGCGCGCCGACGACGATCGGCGGCGCGCCGTACTTGGCCGCGTTCTCCAGCAGGTTGACCAGCACCCGCTCGATCAGCACCGCATCGAACTCGACCAGCGGCAGGTCCTCGGCCAGCGCCGTGCGCACCGGGCGGTCGCCGAGCGCCGGCCCCGCCGATCGGATCGCCGAGCCGACCACCTCCTCGACCGACTGCCAGTCGCGCCGCAGGTCGACGGCGCCGCCGGCCGCGCCGCTCTCCAGCCGCGCCATGTCGAGCAGGTTGTCGACCAGCGCGGTCAGCGCGCGTGCCTGCGCGACGATCGCACGCGCCGTCTCCGCCTGGCCCTGGGCTTGTGTCTGTGTCTGCGCGGGCGCGTCGCCCGCCGCCGGCCGCTGCAGCGACTCGGCCAGGCCGATCAGCGCGGTCAGCGGCGTGCGTACGTCGTGCGAGATCGCGCCGACCAGCGTGTTGCGCAGCCGCTCGGATTCCATCTCCACCACCGCCTGCTGCGCGACCTCGACGTAATGCACGCGCTCCAGGGCGATGGCGATCTGGCGCGCGAGCGTATCGAGCTGCCGGGCCTGCTCGGGAATCAGCAGCCAGCGCGGCTGCGCGGGGCTGAGCGCGAGCACGCCGCGCACGCGCATCGGTGCGCGCAGCGGCATGTAGTGCCTGGGTTGCGCGGCCAGCGTCGCGGTGGCGAGCCCGGCCGGCTGGCCCTGGCGGAAGGCCCAGTCGGCCACGTCCGGATCGAAGCCCGGCGGCGGCGCGGCCGGCGATGCGAGCCGGTCGTGCGCGTCGGTCGCCACGACCAGCGCGCGCCCGCCGAAGTGACGCTGCACGGCCGCCGCGCCGAGCGCCACCACCTGCGCGGTCTCCAGGGCGGCCGACAGGTCGCGCGTGAGCTCGAACAGCGACTGCGCGCGGCGCTCCCGGCTGCCCGACACGCCGACCGCGAAGCGCAGCCCGGCCGTGAGCTGGCCCACCAGCAGGCCGACGCCCAGCATCACCGCGAAGGTCACCAGGTACTGCACGTCGCTGATGGCGAAGGACATGCGTGGCGTGACGAAGAAGAAGTCGAACGCGGCGACGTTGAGCAGCGCGGCGAGCGCCGCCGGCCCGCGACCGAAGCGCATCGCCACGCCCACCACGCCGAGCAGGAAGAGCATCACGATGTTGACCTGCTCCAGCACGCCCGACAGCGGCGTCGCCACCAGCGTCACGGCCGTGCCGGCCACCGCGGCCCAGACGTAGCCGTGCCAGCGCGCGTGCGCCTTCGGCCCGGCATCGATCGCCTCAGGCGCCCCGGCATCCTGCCCTCCGGAGATCGCGCGCGCCAGGCGCCGCGTGCTGTACGCCTGCGCGGTCTCGACGATGTCGAGCGACGGCGCGAGGCGCGCGAGCCGCCGCGAGAGCGAAGTGCGCCAGCCGGCCCGCGGCGCCGCGCGGCCGACCACCAGCGTCGCGCAGTTGAGCCGCCGGGCCTGCGCGGCCAGCGCCTGCGCGACGTCGTCGCCCGAGAGCACCGCGGTCTCGGCCCCGAGCTCCCCGGCCAGCTTGAGCACGGCCAGGATGCGGTCGCGCTCGGCCGCCGGCAGGCGCTGCAGCCGGGGCGTCTCGACGTACGCCGCATGCCAGCGCGCATTGAGCTGCCCGGCCAGCCGCGCGGCCGAGCGCACCGTCTGCGCCGCGCCCTCGTGCGGGCCGACGCAGGCGAGGATCGCGCCCGAGGTGTTCCAGGCGTCCAGCCCCTCGGCCTTCGACTGCTCGACGCGCCAGCCGCGCACGTCGTCCTCGACATGCTCGGCGGTGCGCCGAAGCGCGATCTCGCGCAGCGCGATCAGGTTGCCCTTCCTGAAGAAGTTCTGTGCCGCGCGCTCGGCCTGCTTCGGCAGGTAGACCTTGCCGGCCGCGAGGCGCGCGGTCAGTTCGTCGGCCGTGACGTCGACCATCACCACCTCGTCGGCCTGGTCGAGCACGCGGTCGGGCACGGTCTCCTGCACCCGCACGCCGGTGATCGCGCCGACGGTGCCGTTCAGGCTCTCGAGATGCTGCACGTTGAGCGCCGACCAGACGTCGATGCCCGCGGCCAGCAGTTCCTGCACGTCCTGCCAGCGCTTGGCGTGCCGCGAGCCGGGCGCGTTGGAGTGCGCGAGTTCGTCGACCAGCAGCACCGCCGGCCGGCGCGCGAGCGCGGCGTCGAGATCGAACTCCGCCAGCGCGTGGCCGCGCTGCGCGACGTCGCGCAACGGCAGCCGCGCCAGCCCCTCGAGCAGCGCCGCCGTCTCGCTGCGCCCGTGCGTCTCGACGACGCCGATCAGCACGTCGCGCCCGGCCGCCGCCTCGCGCTGCGCCGCGCTCAGCATCGCCCAGGTCTTGCCCACGCCCGCGCTGGCCCCGAAGTAGATGCGCAGGCGCCCGCGGGCGGCGCGTGCCTCGTCGCTGCGCAGCTGCGCGATCAGC
>JAKONL010000184.1 GCA_022701965.1 Burkholderiaceae bacterium
CACCGAGAACTCGTCGACCAGCGCGATCCCCGCGCCGGCCTGCACCAGCGCGCAGGCGTTTTGCGGCGAGCCCACCTCGATGGCCGACCGCAGCACCTCGCCCTGGGCGTCGTACATGGCCTGGACGATCGTGCCGAAGGGCGTCGCGCGGTCGTACGAGATCAGCGGGTAGGGCCGCATGTCGGCCAGCGCGAGCGTCCCGAGGCGGGAGAGCGGATGGTTGTACGGGCAGATGCACACCAGCTGGCCCCGGCTGAGCGGCGTGACCTCCAGGTTGGGATGCTCCACCGGCAGGATCGTGATGCCGAGGTCGGCCTGGTGATGGAGCAGGCGCTCCTTGAGCGGCGCATAGCCCAGGTACTGGAAGGTCAGCTTGACCTGCGGATGGTCGTCGCGGAAGGCCGCGATGGCCTGCGGGATCATCATCTGCCCGATGCTCGGGCTCGAGACGATGTTGAGGATGCCCTGGCGGTTCTCGGCCAGCTCGTGCGCCAGTTCGTTGACGCGCTGCACGCCCTGGTACATGCGCTCGATCTCGTGGAACAGCTTCTTGGCCTCGGGCGTGGCGTAGAGCCGGCCCTTGATGCGCTCGAACAGCGAGAAGCCGACGCGGCTCTCGGTGTGCGAGAGCAGCCGGCTCACCGCCGGCTGCGAGACGAAGAGCAGCTGCGAGGCGCCGCGGATGGAGCCGGTCGTCATGACCGCGCGGAACACCTCGATCTGGCGGAGGTTGATGGACATGGCGCTCCGGTTGCGCTTAACAAGACGTTAAGGGTCGCGCATGAAAAAGCAAGGAGCGTGCCCCTCGCGCGGGCGGCGCCCGACCCTAGACTGGTTCCGGACGCATCGCCTGCGGCCCTGCCGTCACCAGCCCGTGGCGAAGGAGTGAGCGATGCGCGCCGTCATCCAGGTCGTCAATCCCAACAGCAGCCGCGCCGTCACCGCCGGCATCGACGCCGCGCTCGCGCCGCTGCGCATGGCCGGCGGGCCCGAGATCCGGTGCGTGACGCTGGCCGAGGGGCCGCCGGGCATCGTCACGCAGTTCGACGTGCAAAGCGTCGCCCTGCCGCTGGCGGAGCTGGCCGATGCGCTGTCGGCGCAGAGCTCGGCGTATGTCGTCGCCTGCTACAGCGACCCCGGGCTGCATGTGCTGCGCGAACGCCTGGCCCAACCGGTGCTCGGCATCGGCGAGTGCGGCGTGCTCACGGCGCTGACCCTGGGCGAGCGCTTCGGCGTCATCGCCATCCTCGACGGGTCGATCCCGCGCCACCTGCGCACCTACGGCGCGATGGGCGTCATGGGCCGTTTCGCCGGCGAGCTGGCGATCGGGCTGAACGTGCAGGAACTCGCCGAGCACGACCGCACGCTGGCGCGCATGAAGGAGATCGGCCGGCGCCTGCGCGACGAGCGCGGCGCCGACGTGGTCGTGATGGGATGCGCGGGCATGGCGGCGTTCCGCGACGCCCTGCAGCAGACGCTGGGCATCCCGGTGGTCGAGCCGACGCAGGCCGCCGTCGGCATGGCGATCGCGCGCGTGCAGCTCGACTGGCACGGACGCTGAGATGCGGCTGCTCGACAGGCTCCAAGCGCTGGTCGGCCCCGCCGGCCTGGTGACCGACGCCGCGGCGCAGGCGCCCTACCTGACCGACTGGCTGGGCAAGTGGACCGGGCGCGCGACCGTGGTCGTGCGGCCGGCGGACACCGCCGAGACGGCCGCCGTGGTGCGCCTGTGCAGCGAGACGCGCACGCCGATCGTCACGCAGGGCGGCAACACCGGCATGAGCGGCGGCGCCACGCCGGACGCGAGCGGCGCGCAGGTGGTGCTGAGCACCACGCGCATGAACCGCGTGCGCGACATCGACCCGGTCAACAACACGCTGACGCTGGATGCGGGCGTGATCCTCGCCCATGCGCAGGACGCCGCGCGCAGCGTCGACCGCTTCTTCCCGCTCAGCCTCGGCGCGCAGGGCAGCTGCACGGTCGGCGGCAACGTGGCGTCCAATGCCGGCGGCATCGCGGTGCTGCGCTACGGCAACACGCGCGAGCTGGTGCTCGGGCTCGAGGTGGTGCTGCCCGACGGCCGCGTCTGGCACGGCCTGCGCGCCCTGCGCAAGGACAACACCGGCTACGACCTCAAGGGCCTGTTCATCGGCTCCGAAGGCACGCTGGGGGTGATCACCGCCGTGGTGCTCAAGCTCTTTCCCCGGCCCACCTCGCACGCGACCGCGTGGGTCGGCGCGGACTCGCTGGAGCAGCTGGTGGCGCTGCTCGGGGCGATGCGCACGCGCTGCGGCGAGCGCCTGACCGCCTTCGAGATGATGACCGCGCCGTCGCTGCGGATGGTGCTCGACCACGTGGCCGACACGCGCGCGCCGCTCGAGCGGCCGGCGTCCTTCAACGCGCTGATCGAGCTCGGCGACACCGGTTCCGGGACGGAGACGGGGACGGCGGCGGCCGGCCCGGCCGCTCTGCTCGAGGCGGCGCTCGCCGACGCGATGGACGCCGGTCTCGTCGTCGACGCGATGCTCTCGACCAGCGAGGCGCAGACCCTGGCGCTGTGGAAGCTGCGCGAAGGCGTCTCGCAGGCGCAGCTGCGCGCCGGCCGGGCGGTCAAGCACGACATCGCGCTGCCGATCTCGTCGCTGGCCACGTTCGTGGCCCAGGCCGAGATCCAGGTGCAGGCCTGCCTGCCCGGCGCGCGCATCGTCAACTTCGGCCATCTCGGCGACGGCAACCTGCACTACAACGTGCTGCTGCCGCTCGACACCGACCGCGCCGTGCTCGAACGCCGCACGCACGAACTCAACGCCGTCGTGCATGCGCTGGTCACCCGCCACGGCGGCAGCATCAGCGCCGAGCACGGCATCGGCCAGCTGCGCCGCGACGAGCTGCGCATCTACAAGTCGCCGGTCGAGATCGAGCTGATGCTGCGCATCAAGCAGGCGATGGATCCGAACCAGATCATGAATCCGGGGAAGCTGCTGTAGCGCCTGGCGGTGGCACGCGGCCGGTGAGTTCGCCGACGAAGCGGCGCAGCTGCGTCGCCAGGTCGTCCTGCGCGAGCAGGCGATCGCGCGCCGGTCCCAGCGCAGCGGTCCACTAGTCGCGCGTCGCCCGATCGGGCCACACGATGGCGGCACCGTCGCCCGTGTCGTTCCAGGCCGCGTGGAAACGCCGCAGCGCCGGCGGCGCGTCGATCGCGTCGAGCAGGGCTTCGAGCTTCACGTGGTGCGCGTCGTCGTCCTGAAGATAGATCTGCCATACGAAGGGCCTGCCGGCCCAGATCGCGCGCACCAGCG
>JAKONL010000232.1 GCA_022701965.1 Burkholderiaceae bacterium
GGCCGCCGGTCAGCTGGCCCACGGCTTCCATCTTCTGCGACTGGCGCAGCTGCTCCTGCATCGCCGCGAGCGAGGCGGCCGCCTCCTTCTCGGCGGTGATGTGGCGTCCGCTGGCGTAGACCAGCCCGTCGACCTGCACCGCCACCCAGGACAGCCATCTCGAGCCGCCCTCCTTGTGCCGCAGGCGGTTTTCCGACGGGACGCCCTTCGCGGACAGCGCAGTGCCGATCGCCGTGCCGTCGGCCGGCAGGTCCTGCACGTCGATCAGGTCCTTGCAGTCGTGTCCGAGAAGGTCCTCGGCCTTCCAGCCGAGCACCGCGTGCCAGGCGTCGTTCACGGACCGGATCGTTCCGTCGGTCTCGATCACGAGCTGCAGGTCGCGCGACTGGGCCCAGGCCCGGTCGCGCTCGCGGGTGCGCGCCTCGACGCGTTGCTCCAGCGTCTCGTTGAGGCGCTTGATCGCGATCTCGCTCTGCTTGCGCTCGGTGACGTCGACCGACGCGCCCGGAAAACGCACCGGCACGCCGTCGGCGTCGCGCACGACCCGACCGCGCGCCAGGATCCAGCGCACGGAGCCGTCGGGCTGCAGGATGCGATATTCGTTCAGGAACTCGTCCTTCCCGGCGAAGGTTCGAGCGAGTTCGGCCTGGAACGCGGGCATGTCGTCCGGGTGGAAGTTCCGGACGTACTCGGACAGCGGAGCGCCTTGCGCCGCCCACGCCGGATCGACCGTGTAGATGCGCGCGAAATTCGCATCGGCGTAGATGATGTCGGCCTTGAGGTCCCAGTCCCAGATGCCGACCATGCCGGAAGCGCCGAGCGCGAGATTCAGACGCTCCTCGCTCTGCGCCAGCCGCTGCTCGACCGTGCGACGCGTGGTGATGTCGCGTCCCACGACCACCATCCGCTCCGGTTTCCCGTCGGTGTCGCAGATCGCCGAGACGACGCAGTCCCACCACTTCGGGACGCCGCGCAGCGTCGGCGCGTAGCCCTCGAAGCGACCCGTGCCACCCGCGGAGGCCGCACGCATCGCCTCGCGCGCGGCGTCGTGGTCGGTGCCCCGCCACGCCTCGAACCAGGACGTTCCGAGCAGGTCGGACGGCCCCTCGGCGTCCATCGCCCGCAGGCCGCCCGGGCTGACGAATTCGACCCGGCCTGCCAGGTCGAGCACCATGATGCAGTCCCGGCTCGAATTGAGGACGGAGGCATTGAGTTCCTGCGCCCTGCGCAGTGCCAGTTGCGCCTCCATCGTCGTGGTGATGTCGCGCGAGATGGCGAGCAGCTTGTCGGGCCGGCCGTCGATGCCGAGGATCGGCGTGACCTGCACGTCCCACCACTTCGAATTGCCCCGCAGGGTGTCGGCCTTGCCCTGGAAATGCCCGAGGCCGCCGGCCCTGGCGGCCTCCAGCGCCTCGACCGCAGCGACGTTCCCGGCGTCCTTCCAGAAGTCGGGCCACGGGCACCCGCGCACCGCATTGAAGTCGCTGACCTCCATCACCGCCTGTCCGCCTTCGCTCATGAAGGTGAGCCGCGCCTCGAGATCCAGCACCTTGATGCAGTCGTTGGACGACGCCAGCACGCTGCGCAGGAATTCCGAATCGGCGTGCTGCTCGACAGCGGCCTTCCGGGCCTTCGTGGCGTCGCGCAGGATCTTCAGGAAACCGATGTGGGTGCCGTCGGCGTCGCGCAGCGTCGTCATCTCGCCGCTGCCCCAGAAGCGCGAGCCGTCCTTCCGGAGATGCCACCGTTCGTCGTTGCCGCGGCCTGTGAGCAGCGCGCAGGTCATCTCTTTCTCGATCTGCCCCGTGGCCCGGTCTTCCGGCGTGAAGAAGCGTCTCGCCGAATGGCCCACCATCTCCTGGGCGGTCCAGCCGAAGATCGCCTCCGCACCGGCGTTCCAGTCGGTGGTGAGTCCGTCGATGTCGGTCGCGATGATCGCGTAGTCGATCGCGCTCTGGAAGATGGCCCGGAGTCGCCGGGCGTCCGCGGCGGCATCGTGGCGCGAGGCGATCGGAGAGGAAGGAGGTGTCGTCATGGGCGCGTGCAGGCTAGGGCGCCGGACAGGCCGCCCGGGTGGTCGGAACCAGCGCCCGCCTGTGGGACGCCGTCTCGCGACTTTCGGGCTCCGCGACTACGCCGCCGTCACATGCCCACGTAGTTCGGCCCGCCGCCGCCCTCGGGCGTGACCCAGACGATGTTCTGCGTCGGGTCCTTGATGTCGCAGGTCTTGCAGTGCACGCAGTTCTGCGCGTTGATCTGCAGCCGCTCCTTGCCCGCCGCCGCTTCGTCAGGGACGTACTCGTACACGCCGGCCGGGCAGTAGCGCTGCTCGGGCCCGGCGTATTCCGGCAGGTTGATCCGCGTCGGCACCGTCGGGTCCTTGAGCGTGAGGTGCGCGGGCTGGTTCTCCTCGTGGTTCGTGTTGCTGATGAACACGCTCGAGAGCTTGTCGAAGGTGAGTTTGCCGTCGGGCTTCGGATAGGCGATCTTCTTGCACGACGCGGCCGGCCTGAGCCGCTGGTGGTCGGCCTCCTTGCGATGGATGGTCCACGGGATGCGCCCGCGCAGCACCAGCTGCTCGACGCCGGTCATGATCGTGCCGACCGTCAGGCCCTTCTTGAACCACTGCTTGAAATTGCGCGCCTTGTGCAGCTCGGTGTGCAGCCAGCTCTTCTCGAAGGCGGCCGGGTAGGCGACGAGTTCGTCGTGCTGGCGCCCGGCCAGGATCGCCTCGAAGGCCGCATCGGCCGCGAGCATGCCGGTCTTGATCGCCGCGTGGCTGCCCTTGATGCGGCTCGCGTTCAGGTAGCCGGCCTCGCAGCCGACCAGCGCGCCGCCCGGAAACACCGTCTTGGGCAGCGACAGCAGGCCACCGGCGGTGATCGCGCGCGCGCCGTAGCTCAGGCGCTTGGGCGCCTTCAGGCCCTTGTCCTGGCCCTCGAAGTACCAGCGGATGTTCGGGTGCGTCTTGAAGCGCTGGAACTCCTCGAACGGGCTCATGTGCGGGTTCTGGTAGTCCAGGCCGACCACGTAGCCGATGATGAGCTGGTTGTTCTCGGCGTGATAGACGAAGGAGCCGCCGTAGGTGTCGCCCGGCAGCGGCCAGCCGGCGGTGTGGACCGCCAGGCCCGGCTCGTGGCGCGCCGGGTCGATCTCCCACAACTCCTTGATGCCGATGCCGTAGCTCTGCGGGTCCTTGCCCTCGGCCAGGTTGTAC
>JAKONL010000250.1 GCA_022701965.1 Burkholderiaceae bacterium
TCAGCGTGCCGAAGAGCAGCACCATGATCTCCACCGCCAGCCGCGCCATCGCGAACAGGCTCTCGACCATCGCCGCGAACACCGTCGGGTCGCCGCCGATCAGCCAGCGCCCGAACGCCGCCAGGGCGGCGACGAGGAAGAAGCCGAGCCAGAGTCCGTTGAGCATGAGAGGAGTTGAGCGCGGCGGCCGCTCAGCGGATGTCGATCAGCCAGTCGGGCCGGAAACCGTCCTGCTCGCCCTTGGACGCGTAGCCGAGCGGGTTGGCGATCACGCGGCAGCCGTCCTTCAGGTAGTCGAAGGCGCAGTGCAGGTGGCCGTGCAGCCAGAAATCGGCCGACGGCAGCAGGTCGTCGAACGAGTTGCAGAAACCGGCCGTGCCGGGGCGCAGGCCGTAGCGCGGATCGGCGCTCGCGAGCGTCGGTGCGAAGTGCGTGACGGCCACGGTGGTGCCGTCGAACGGCACGGCGAGCGCCTCGCGCAGCCATTTCTCGCACGCGAGCGCCTGCTCCCGGATCTGCTCTGCGAGGAACGGCTGGCCGTCGCGCGTGGCCGCCGCCTTCTCCAGGTAGAAGTTCGCCGCGCGCATTGCCTTGCCGCGCTTCTTCAGGCGCTCGGCCAGGTCGTCCGCAGGTGCGGCCAGCGCGTCGAAGTCGGCCCAGAGCGTGGTGCCGACGAAGCGCACGCCGTCGATCACGACCGTCTCGCGCTCCAGCCAGCCGATCCCGAGGTCGGCGCAGAGCGCGCGCAGACGCGCATGGCTGCGATCGAAGTCGTCGTTGTCGTATTCGTGGTTGCCCGGCACGTAGAGCACCGGCGTCGGCCAGCCTTCGTGCGGAGAGAAGCGCGCCAGTCCGAAATCCGCTGTCTCCAGGCGCGAACCGCGCTGGTAGGAGCCGACATCGCCGGCCAGCACGAGCAGGTCCGCACCCGGCGCGGGCGCGACCTGGAGGCGGGGATGCGATTCCAGGTGGAGATCGGAGAGCAGCTGGACCTTCATGCATCGAGTCTAGAGGGTGGAACCGATGGGCATAGCGATACCGTTATGCGTCACATGCATGGCGCCGGGGTGGTTTTTACTAGGGATAACCCTTAATCTAGGGCTTCTCATCACAGCAGCGCAGCCTCGGGCTCGCAAGTTCATGTCCTCCCGCCTGATGGCCCAAGTGGCCCGTTTCTTCCGTTCTTCCTCCTCGACCTCCGCCATGGAGGTGCCGGCCAGCCCGGCCGCCACGCTCATGCAGCATGCCGACTCCAGCGCCGGCACCGACGCCCGCTACGCGCAGGAACTGCGCGTCGCCGCGAGCGCCTGGCTCAGCGTGGTCCGCTGAACGGACTTCTTCGGAAGGTTCCTAGGCAGGCGAGTCGCGCAGTCTGCAAATACTGCGCCTCGCCCTCCACTCGACGCCGTGCGGCCGGCCGCATCCCGAGAAGAGGCCCATCGCCATTCCTCACGGTCATTCGCGTGCCTCCATCTACCGTCCCCTCTTCGCTCTGCACATCCGTTCGCGCCCGGTCTCCCCGGCAAGACCTTCGTTCCGACGCGCCACCGACGATGCCGATATTCAGTCGCCACCGACCGGTTGCCGTCTCCGGCAGCGCCAGGGTCACGGACTAAGGCAGACCGACGGAGCAGGCAGGCGGCCTCCAGTACCTGAATGTCGTCGGCACCGCGACACTCGATCGATGGGCCCGGATGCCGGCCGGCGACCATGTGATCGACATGCCGCTGGTGTCCGAACTGCCCGGCTGGCCCCAGCACAACACGATGCTGGCGCACCGGCTCGCCGACGGCGGCGTGATGATCCGGCCGCACGGCGAGCCGGGCATCCCGCGCCGGCCGACGCTCGTCGTCCAGCCCACTGCGGATGCGTCGCGCGTCCAGTACACGCTCAACGACCGAGTGCTCGACATGCAGTCGCCGCTTCCAGATCTGTACCTGGCGATGGAGCTCGTCGAAATGCTCCATGCGAGCAGCTGATTCCTCAGCCGCGGCATGGGTCATGGGCCTGGTGCCGGCTGTGCCAGCACCGACTGCGCGAAGGCCGCCGCCGCGGCGCGGATCAGCGCATCGCGCAGCCATTCGTGCGCGTGCCCGTGCTGCGCGCGCCGGTGCCAGACCGCATCGACGTGCACCAGCGGCTGGTCGAACGGCAGGTCGCACATCACCAGCTGGTCGTCGATGCCGGTGACGCGCACGAAATGGCGCGGCAGCACGGTCAGCAGGTCCGAGTTCGCGACCACGCGGCCGGCGGTGAAGAACTGGTTCACCGTGATCACCACGCGCCGCTCGCGCCCCATCGCGCCCAGGGTCTGGTCGATGAAGCCGTAGGGCCGGCCCGAGAAGCTCACCAGCAGGTGGCGCGCCGCGCAGAAGTCGTCGACCGTGAGCGGCCGCCGGGCCAGCGGATGGCCTCGCCGCATCACGCAGACGTACTGGCCGACGTACAGGCGCTGCGTCTCGAACGGCACGGCCTGCCCCGATTGCCCGCGGGCCGTCAGGCCGGCGATCACGGCCGGGAAGTAGCCGATCGCCATGTCGGCCTCCTCGTTCTCCAGCAGGTTGCGCGGGTCGCGCGTGGTCAGGGGCACCACGCGCATCGAGATCGCCGGCGCCTCGGCCTGGGCGATCTGCACCAGGCCGGGAATCAGTTCCGCCGCCGTCGCATCCGCCATCGCCAGCACGAAGGTGGTGTCGGCGATGGCGGCGTCGAACTCGCTGGGCGCGAGCGTGTGCTGCAGCTGTCGCAGCGCGTCGCGCACGCTGGGCCAGAGGGCGAGGGCACGGGGCGTGGGTTCGACACCGGCGCCGGACCGTCGCACCAGATCGTCGCCCAGCACCTCGCGCAGCCGGCGCAATGCGTTGCTCACGGCCGGTTGCGTCAGCGCGAGGTTGCGAGCGGCGCGGGTCAGGTTGCGTTCGGCCATCACCTCGTCGAAGACGCGCAGGAGGTTCAGGTCGAACGTGCGAAAGTTGACGTTCATCATCGGTGTGAATGATAAGCATCAGAAAGATAAATTGGATTAACACTAGGGTAACCCCTAATATCACTGCATCGGCTCACCGCCACACCGCATACATCCCTTGGAGGGGAACACCATGACCAGCTTTGTCCACGTCGACCAACCCACTGCCCACCCTGGCGTCGTTCGCGCCGAGGCCGTGGTCGATCACTTCCGCACCGCCGGCAGCCGTTTCGACGGCGCACGTGGTCTCGCCGCGCTGATGCTCGCCGCCGTCGTGGCCGCGCTGCTGGTCGTTGCCGACAAGCTGGTGTCGACCCTCAACGAAGGTGGTCTGCTGGCGGCCTGGCTGGTGATGTGGGCCGTTGCCTTCGTCGCCCTGGCGTTCTTTGCCGAGACCGCACGCTCGGTCGCCCAGCGCACCGTCGGCGCGTTCAAGGCCTACGGCGAGCGCCGTACCCTGGCCCGTGCCGACGAGCAGTTCCTGGCCTATGCCAAGTACGACGCCCGCGTCATGCAGGAACTCGCCGCCGCCACCACCCGCCACCAGGCCGTGGACTTCGTCGCTCCGGTGACCGCGCGGCTGCAGGCCCAGGCGCTGGTCGCCCAGCGCACCGCCGATGTGCAGGTGCCGACGCTCTACGAAGCCATGCGTCGCGTGAACATGGGCAAGTACTACTGATCCGCAGGATTCGTCCCGCAACGAAAAAGCCCCGCGATGCGGGGCTTTTTCATGGGCGCGACATTCGCCGCGCCATGCACGCGGGGGCGTCCTCAGGCCGCGAGCCGTTCCTCGATCGCCGCCTTGGTGGCCGGCAGTTCGGCCGGCAGGTGATGCGCCAGCTGCTCGAACAGCTCGGCATGCAGCTTCAGTTCGGCGAGCAGCGACGGCTTGTCGGTGCTGGTGACCGACTCGAACTGGGCGCGGCTGAAATCCAGGCCGGTCCAGTTCAGGTCGTCGTAGCCGGGGCTGATGCCGGTCACGTGCTCGGTGCCCTGGCCGCTGCCTTCGATGCGGTCGATCATCCACTTGAGCACGCGCATGTTCTCGCCATAGCCCGGCCAGACGAACCTGCCGTCAGCGCCTTTCCTGAACCAGTTGGTGGTGTAGATCTTCGGCAGCGTGGCGCCGGAGGCTTCGAGCTTCTTGCCCAGGTCGATCCAGTGCTGGAAGTAGTCGCTCATGTTGTAGCCCATGAACGGCAGCATCGCGAACGGGTCGCGGCGAACCACGCCGGCCTGGCCGGTGGCGGCGGCCGTGGTCTCCGAACCCATCGTCGCGGCCATGTAGACGCCTTCGGTCCAGTCGCGCGCCTCGGTGACGAGCGGCACGGTGGTCGAACGGCGGCCGCCGAAGATGAAGGCGTCGATCTTCACGCCCTTCGGATCGTCCCAGGCTTCGTCGAGCGCGGGGTTGTTCGTCGCGGCGACGGTGAAGCGGGCGTTCGGATGCGCGGCCTTGGCGCCGGTCTCCCTCGCAATGGCCGGGGTCCAGTCCTTGCCCTGCCAGTCGATCAGGTGCGCCGGCAGCGCCTTGCCTTCCACGTCCTGCTCCATGCCCTCCCACCAGACGTCGCCGTCGTCCGTCAGCGCGACGTTGGTGAAGATCACGCCCTTGTCGAGGCTGCGCATGCAGTTCGGATTGGTCGTGTAGTTGGTGCCGGGCGCGACGCCGAAGTAGCCGGCTTCCGGATTGATGGCGCGCAGCGAGCCATCGGCCTGCGGCTTGATCCAGGCGATGTCGTCGCCAATCGTGGTGACTTTCCAGCCCTCGAAGCCCGCCGGCGGCACGAGCATCGAGAAATTGGTCTTGCCGCAGGCGCTCGGGAATGCGGCGGCCACGTGGTATTTCCGGCCCTCGGGATTCGTCACCCCCAGGATCAGCATGTGCTCGGCCAGCCAGCCTTCATCGCGGCCCATGGTGGATGCGATGCGCAGCGCGAAGCACTTCTTGCCCAGCAGCGCGTTGCCGCCGTAGCCCGAGCCGTAGCTCCAGATCTCGCGGGTCTCCGGATAGTGGACGATGTACTTGGTGGTGTTGCAGGGCCACGCGACGTCCTTCTGACCGGCTTCCAGCGGCGCGCCGACCGTGTGCACGCAGGGTACGAATTCGCCGTCGGTGCCGAGCACGTCGTACACGGCCTTGCCCATGCGGGTCATGATCTTCATGTTGACGGCGACGTAAGCGCTGTCGGACAGCTCGATGCCGATGTGCGCGATCGGCGAACCCAGCGGACCCATGGAGAACGGCACGACGTACATCGTGCGGCCCTTCATGCAGCCGTCGAACAGGGGCTGCAGCGTGGTGCGCATCTCCGCCGGGTCCATCCAGTTGTTGGTCGGGCCGGCTTCTTCGCGGGTGGCGGAGCAGATATAGGTACGGTCCTCAACGCGCGCGACATCGACCGGATCGGAATTGGCCAGGAAGGAATTCGGCCGCTTGGCTGCATCGAGCTTTCTGAAAGTGCCGGCATCGACCAGTTGCTGGCAGAGGCGCTCGTATTCCTCCTCGCTGCCGTCGCACCAGTGGATGTCGGCGGGCTTGCACAGTGCCGCCATGTCGGCGATCCAGGCGATCAGGCGGGCGTTCTTGACGTAGTTCGGTGCCTGAATGGGCAATCCGTTCATCGTGGGGGCGTTCATCGGCATGTCTCCAGAGTTGAAAAATCTTCTTTTGCAGCGACGCTCTGCCTCGGGCGGGAAAGCGGCTGGAGAAAAAGGTTTTCCGGTCGGAGAGCGGGAGGCCGGACTGGGGTGCGGGCAGCGGCGTCGAGGACCGCTGAGCCGGCCGAACGGGTGCGGGGGCCAACGGGGCCCTGCCCGCGCAGCGCTATCCGGAGATCAGGCGAGGAAGACCGCGATCGAGGCGAGCATCAGCATCAGGACGCCGCCGACCAGCGGGAGCACGATCGGCATCAGATGCACGACGGATTCGATCGCGTCCTTCTCGACGATGGCGTCGTGGCCGGGTTCGACAGGGGTGGGCGTGGTCATCGAGAACTTCCTTTGATTCGCGGGAATCGCCGCATTTTACCGGCGGACAAGGAAATCGACGGATTCCGGAGCGTTGCGCCACCGTGCCGCAGTCCGCTCGGGGACAGCGGCGGAGGCCGGGCAACGGTCGCCGCCCGGCGTTGGATCGACGTTGCGCGGCGCAGGCCGCGAGCTCATTCCGGCTTGCGTTCGACCTTGCGCGCCAGCACGACTTCACCGTTCTGCACGGCCAGCAGGTGGGCCGGGACGCCGTGCGGGTCGACCTTGACCTTCGGCTCGCCGATGGTGCCCTGCGCGCCGCGGACGTGCGGCGCCGGCGACGACCGGCCGTCGGCAGCGGTCGGCTGCGCGGGGTCGCGGCGGACCTTCTCGGCGATGTGGACACCGCCGCTGGAGGTGCTGTAGACGAGGTGCGTGGGCGCGCCGTTCACGTCGAGGTTCACGCGTTCGTTGCGCAGCTTGCCGGAGCCGTTGCGCACGTGAGGGCTGTCCATGGAGGTCTGCGGCTCGGCCGGTGCGCTGCGGGTGAAAGGCTTCTCGCCGGGTTGGGACGCCTTGCGAAGGTCGTTGGCGGGCGGATCGGTGCGGCGAGTCGCCGCATGGAGGGTCGAATTGCTGATGGGTGACGCCATGGTGTTCCTCGAGGTTTCGGAATGCGTGGACCACATGCGATCCACGTACCGATTGGAAAGCCTCGCTGCAGGAACGGCGCTCGGATCGCTCTGAATCGGCGCCTGCCGTCAGTGCTGTTCCTCGGCCTCGAAACCCGCGCCGTGCAAGGCCGCGAGCACCGAAGCGAGGTGGGCGCGACCGCGCGTCTGGAGCACGAGTTCGATCTCCACGTTCTGCGCGGCCAGCATCGTGAAGGCCCGCTGGTGATGCACCTCGTCGATGTTCGCGCCGGCTTCGGCCACGGTCGCGGTGATGCGCGCGAGCATGCCCGGGACGTCCCGCGCGCTCACGCGCAGGCGCGCCAGACGGCCGGCGCGCACCATGCCGCGCTCGATGATCGCGGCCAGCAGCAGCGGATCGATATTGCCGCCCGACAGCACCAGCCCGACCCGCTTGCCGCGGAATCGCTCCGGATGCCGTATCAGCGCCGCCAGCCCGGCCGCGCCGGCGCCCTCGACCAGGGTCTTCTCGATCTCCAGCAGCATCAGCACGCCCTGCTCGATGTCGCCCTCGTCGACCAGCACGAGGTCGTCGACGTGCTGCCTCACGATCTCGAGCGTGCGGACGCCGGGCGTGCCCACGGCGATGCCCTCGGCGATGGTGTTCAGGCCCTGGACGTGCTGCGTGCCGTGGGCGGCGTTCATCATGGCCGGAAAGCGGGTGGTCTGGACGCCGACGATCTCGATATCGGGCCGGCGCGACCGGGCGGCGACCGCCATGCCCGCGATCAGCCCGCCGCCGCCGACCGAGACGACGAGCATGTCGAGGTCGGGCACGGTGTCGAGCATCTCCAGCGCGATCGTGCCCTGGCCCGCGATGATCGCGTCGTCGTCGTAGGGATGCACGAAGGCCAGGTTCTCGCGCTCGGCAAGTTCCATCGCATGCGCCCGTGCCGCGTCGAGCGTGTCGCCGTGCAGCACCACCTCGGCGCCGAAGCCGCGCGTGCGCTCGATCTTCACGCCGGGCGTGAAGCGCGGCATCACGATCAGCGCGCGCAGGCCCAGGCGCTGCGCGTGGTAGGCCACGCCCTGCGCATGGTTGCCGGCCGACATCGCGATCACGCCGCGCGTCGGGTCGAGCTCGTACAGCTCGACGAGCTTGTTGCAGGCGCCGCGCTCCTTGAAGGACGAGGTGAACTGCAGGTTCTCGAACTTGAGAAAGACCTGCGCGCCCACGATGTCCGACAGCGTGCGCGACTCGACGAAGGGTGTGTCGAGCAGCTGGCCCTTGAGCCGCCCGGCGGCGCGTTCGATGTCCTGTATTTCGATCATGGCGCGCATTGTGGCCGGACGGGAATGTCGCACGTCTTTCCCGGTCCGGAGTCTTCCCCCCGCCAAAACTCTGCGTTATGGTCGGCCTGGTAGGTCGTGGTCCGATTCCCTAGCTGGAGGTTGTTCGATGGTCAAGCGTTCCGAGGTCGAAATGGCAGTTTCTGCCGTGCCTGCCGCGACAGCGGCAAGGGGGCAGGTGCTGCCATCGCCCGGGCTCAAGGAAGCGCCGGTGCTCGAACTGATGTGTTCGCACTTCGTGCTGACGCTCGCCGCCAAGCAGGGACCGCGCTTCAACGTGCGGCGCGACCTCAACGGATTGCTGTCGCTGACCGGAAGACACCTGGTGTGGCCGTCGGCGGTGCTGCAGCGGTTGCGCGAGTTCCTCGGGCGCCGCTGCGCCGGCAACGAGGTGTGGAAGGGCGTCGAGCACCTGGACGGCCGCACGCTGCTGGAGCGCCACGGCGTCTGGCGCGGCCCGTACGAGGAAGGCACGCTGTTCTTCTATCTCGACGAGTACGCCAAGGACCAGCCCAAGGACCTGCTCGCCGTGCTCTCGGTCACGCGCGACTGGCTGACCCACGCGCTGCGCAAGCAGTCGACCCTGGTCGAGAAGAACATCGACTCGCTCGCCGGACTGCTGCTGCTCAACAAGGCCGAGCGCGCGCTGCTGCTCTACGGCACCTTGGCGCGCTACCAGCGCGACCTGCGCTCGCTGCTGGTGGAGTTCAAGGTCAACAACGCCCCCGAGGCCTACGCCGCCATCGCCGAGGTCGCCGGCGTGAGCGCCAGCGACGTGGGCGAGGCGTTGCGGGCCGGCTCGCGGCTGGAGCGCATCGGGCTGATCGAGAACCTGATTTCCGAGCACAACATCACGGACCTGGCCGACCTGATGAAGGTCAGCGAGAAGCTGCCGCCGGTATTGATGCGCGAGTACCGCGACCAGGCCGAGCTGATGGCCGTGTTCACCCGGCCGTCGGCCAAAAGTGCGCTGTCGACCGACGATTTCTCCTTCGCGGCCGAGGACACGCAGATGCTCGTCACGCTGCTGCGCGCGGCGGTCGCGCGCAAGGAGCCGGGCGTGAACGTGCTGCTGTACGGGCCGCCCGGAACGGGCAAGACCGAACTCGCCAAGGTGGTGGCGCAGGCCGCGGGGCTGGAGCTGTTCGAGGTCGAGTACGCGGACCGCGACGGCAATTCGCTCAGCGGCCGCGACCGCTACCGGTCGCTGCAGATCGCGCAGGTGTTCCTCAAGGGCAGTGCGCAGGCCGCGCTGCTGTTCGACGAGGTCGAGGACGTGTTCCCGCCGATCAGCACCGAGGCCGCGCACTTCATGTCGCGCGCCGACCAGATGCCCTCGCCGGCCAGCGGCAGCGTCAGCGGCAAGGCCTGGGTCAACCAGATCCTCGAATCGAACGCCGTGCCCACGCTGTGGGTCACCAACCGCATCGAGCAGATCGACCCGGCGTTCCGGCGCCGCTTCGCCTACCACCTCGAGCTCAAGTCGCCGCCGCCCGGCGCGCGCGAGCAGCTGGTGAAGAAGACGCTCGAAGGCGTGAGCGTGTCGGAAGCCTTCACCGCCAGGCTGGCCGGCCGCAAGGGACTGACGCCGGCGCAGATCCGCACGGCGGTGCGCTTCGCGACGCTGGCCAGGAGCGGCGACGGCGACGCGGCCGGCGTGGAGGCGCTGATCGAGCGTCAGCTGAAGAACGCCGACCAGGCGCTCGGCACCGTCGACCGCCAGGGCGGCGGACGCCGCAGTCCGACCACCTACGACCTCGGCATGCTCAACGTCGAGACCCGCTTCGAGATCCCGCGCATCGTCGAGGCGCTGCGCGCGCGCGGCCACGGCACGCTGTGCTTCTACGGCGCGCCGGGCACCGGCAAGACCGCGCTGGCCGAGCACATCGCCCGGGCCATCGACCGGCCGCTGATCGTCAAGCAGGCCAGCGACCTGATGAGCAAGTACGTCGGCGAGACCGAGCAGAACATGGCCGCGATGTTCCGCGAGGCCGAGGCCGAGCGCGCGGTGCTGCTGCTCGACGAGGCCGACAGCTTCCTGCAGGACCGCCGCGGCGCGCAGCGCACCTACGAAGTGACCGAGGTCAACGAGATGCTGCAGGGCATGGAGCGCTTCGACGGCATCTTCGTCTGCACCACCAACCTGCTCGACCGGCTCGACCAGGCGGCGCTGCGGCGCTTCACCTTCAAGATCAGGTTCATGCCGCTGACCGATGCGCAACGGGAGCGCATGTTCGTGACCGAGGCGCTGGCCGACGATGCCGCGCTGATGACCGAGGCGATCCGTCAGCGTCTGCAGCGCCTGCCGCAGCTGTGCCCCGGCGACTTCGCGGCCGTGAAGCGGCAGACCGAGATTCTCGCGGCCGAGTTCTCGGCGGCGGAATTCCTGGACCAGCTGGAGGCGGAGCACCGCATCAAGCCGGAGGTGCGCGAGGCGCGCGGCATGGGATTCGTGCAGTAGCTTCGTGCATCCGGGCCTGCCGCTGGTGCACGCACGCCCCGATGCGGCGCCTCAGGTCAACGCACGAAGCGGCACCGATATTCAAATCCGGCCGATCTGCATACGTAGATAGGCCTGTCGCACACGAAAGTCGGCCGATTCGGTCGCAATGGCATGGCAGTTGCATGAAGCGCTGCATGAACGACATTTCCACCGACACCGCCGTCCAGCCGCTGCTGGAAATGCGCGGCATCCACAAGACTTTCGGCAGCGTGTCGGCCCTTGGCGGACTCGACGTCTCGATCCGGCCGGGCGAACTCGTGACCGTGGTCGGCCCGAGCGGCTGCGGCAAGAGCACGCTGTTCAATATCGTGGCCGGCCTGGAGGAGCCCGATGCCGGCGGCATCCTGCGCTTCGAGGGCAAGGCCTGCCACGCGTCGGAGTTGCTCGGCCGCGTGTCCTTCATGCCGCAGCGCGACCTGCTGCTGCCCTGGCGCACGGTGATCGACAACGCCATCCTGGCCATCGAGATCGAAGGTACGCCGCGCGCCGAGGCGCGTGCACAGGCATTGCGGATGCTGCCGGAGTTCGGCCTCTCGGGCTTCGAGAACCAGTACCCGCACCAGCTCTCGGGCGGCATGCGCCAGCGCGTGGCGCTGATGCGCACCTTCCTGTTCAAGCGCGACCTGATGCTGCTCGACGAGCCCTTCGGCGCGCTCGACGCGCTCACGCGCACGCTGATGCAGCGCTGGCTGCTCGACGTCTGGCAGAAGCACCGGCGCACGATTCTCTTCATCACCCACGACGTCGACGAGGCGCTGTTCCTCGGCGACCGCGTGCTGGTCATGACGGCGCGGCCCGGCGCCGTGAAGCTCGAGCAGGTCGTGGCGCTGCCGCGACCGCGCCGCGCCGAGCTGCTGACCGATCCCGAATTCATCCGGCTCAAGCGCGTACTGCTCGAGGCGATCGAGGAGGAGAGCATGAAATCCTTCCAGCACGCCGACATGCGGCCGGTCACTGCATGAGCGCCGCGCTCATGCAACGCGGCGCCGGCCAGGCGCTGCGCGTCGCGCTGGTGCTGGTCGCGCTCGGCGCGGCGTGGGAGGCGGCCGTGGTGATGCTGTCGATCAAGCCGTATTACCTGCCGCGGCTCAGCCTCGTGCTGCAGGCCATGGCGGCGTCGCCGCAGGCCTACGTCGACGGCTTCCTGCGCACGGCGGCCGAGGCGCTGATCGGCTTCACGGCCGGCGGCCTGTTCGGCGTCGGCGTGGGCATCGTGTTCCATCGCGTGCCGGCCGTGCGCGACATGGTGTTCCCGATGTTCATCGTCTCGCAGACGATTCCGGTCATCGCCTTCGGCGCGCTGGTGGTGCTCTGGTTCGGCAACACGCTGATGGCCAAGGCGATCATCGCGTTCTACGTCACCTTCTTCCCGGTGACGGTCAACACGCTGCTGGGCCTGCGCTCGGTCGATCCGAAGCAGGAGGCGCTGATGCGCAGCTTCGGCGCCACGCGCGGCCAGCTGCTCGCGCGGCTGCAGTTCCCGACCGCGCTGCCGCAGATCTTCGTCGCGCTGCGGCTCGGCGCGTCGCTGAGCCTGGTCGGCGCGATCGTGGGCGAATGGTTCGGCGACACCACCGGCCTGGGCGTGCTGCTGCTGCAGGCGATGTTCAACGAGAACGCGGTCGGCCTGTGGGCGGCGCTCCTGATGTGCGCGCTGCTGGGCATGCTGTTCTACGGCGCGGTGGCGCTGGTCGAGCGGCGCCTGGTCTTCTGGAGTGCCGAGCAATGAGCGCGATCCACGCCACGGCCACGCCATCGCAGGTCCGTCCGCCCGCGCCGGTCGCTCGCAAGCCCCGCGTGCGGCTGGACGTGCAGCGCGGCATCCTCGGCGCGCTCGTCGTCGTCGCGGCCTGGGAAGGCATCGCGCGCGGGTTCGACCTGCCGGCCTATACGCTGCCGGCCATCAGCACCATCTTCGCGAGCATCTGGGCGCAGCGC
This sequence comes from Burkholderiaceae bacterium, assembly GCA_022701965.1. The sequence continues at coordinate 12,359 of JAKONL010000250.1, forward strand.
GGCGTGCTGCTCGGCGCGGCGGGCACGACGATCGCCGAGGCGCTGATGGGCTACGTGCTCGGCGCCTTGATCGGCATCGGCGGCGCGGTGTTCGTGACGATGCTGCCGCGCGTGCGCCGCATCGTCGTGCCGGCGGCGACGGCCTTCAATTCGGTGCCGGTGATCGCCTGGTCGCCGCTGGTGCTGCTGTGGTTCGGCATGGGCATGAGCTCGAAGGTCGTGATGGTGGCGCTGGCGATCGCATTCACGCTGTTTTTGAGCGCGCTGTCGGGGCTCGACCGCGTCGACCGCCGCTCGGTCGACCTGATGCGCAGCTTCGGCGCCGGGCGCGCGGCCATCCTCTGGCGGCTGCGGCTGCCGACGGCCCTGCCGCTGATGTTCGCCGGCCTGCGCGTGGCGACCGCGCGCAGCGTGCTGGTGGCGGTCATCACCGAGATGCTGGGCGCCAACAAGGGGCTCGGCCTGCTGATCTACCAGGCGGTGGTGCAGGTCGACTTCGTGCAGGTCTGGGGCGCGGTATTCGTCGCCTCGGCCGCGAGCCTCGTCTTCTTCGGCCTCGTCAGCTTCGCCGAGCGCCGGCTGGTCTTCTGGAAATGAACACGCCATGAATCGACAGATGCACCTCGGCCTCTTCCTGCTGGGCACCGGCAGCCACGCGGCCGGCTGGCGCATGCCCGGCGCCGTTGACAGCTTCCAGGACTTCGCCGCCATCCAGCGCATCGGCCGCACCGCCGAGCGCGGGCTGTTCGACCTGATCTTCATGGGCGACAACTTGAACGCCGACCTCGGCGCGCACCCGTCGTACACGCTGCGGCTGGAGCCGCTGACCATGCTCGCGGCGCTCTCGACCTCCACCACGCACATCGGCCTCGGCGCCACCGTGTCGACCACCTACAGCGACCCGTTCAGCGTGGCGCGCATGTTCGCCTCGCTCGACCACCTCAGCGGCGGTCGCGCCGCATGGAACGCGGTCACGACGTCGAACGCGGCGGTCGCCGCGAACTTCGGCACCGTGCACCCGGACCACGCGCGGCGCTACGAGATGGCGGGCGAGTTCCTCGACGTGGTCAAGGGCCTGTGGGACTGCTGGGACGACGACGCCATCGTCGCCGACAAGGCCGGCGGCCTCTACATCGATCCGGCGAAGGTGCGCGCGCTCGACCACGAGGGCGCGTTCTTCAAGGTCAAGGGGCCGGTCAACATCGGCCGCGCGCCGCAGGGCCATCCGGTGGTGCTGCAGGCCGGCGGCTCGGAGCCGGGCATGAACCTCGCGGCGCGCACCGCCGACGTGGTGTTCTCGGTGGTGCAGGACCTGGAAGAAGCCAAGGCCGCCTACGCGTCGCTGAAGAACCGGCTGCCGAATTTCGGCCGCCGCGCCGACCAGGTGACGGTGCTGCCGGGCGTGATGCCGGTGGTCGGCCGCACCGACCGGGAAGCCCGCGACAAGCTCAACACGCTGCAGGGATTCATCGGCGGCGGCAACGCGCTGGGCATCCTCTCGGAGCGCTTCGGCGTCGACTTCTCGACCTACGACCTCGATGCGCCGGTACCCGAGCTGCCGCTGGCCGACACCTACCACAGCTTCACGCGCGTGCTGCTGGCCAAGGCGCGGCGCGAGCGGATGAGCCTGCGCGACCTCTACAGTCTGACGGCCGCCGCGCGCGGCCACTGGGTGCTGTGCGGATCGCCGCAGACCATCGCCGACACGCTGCAGCAGTGGTTCGAGGAAGGCGCCGCGGACGGCTTCAACGTGATGCCGCCGTACTTCCACGAAGGCTTCGAGGATTTCGTCGACCTCGTCGTGCCGATCCTGCAGGAGCGCGGACTGTTCCGGCGCCGGTACGCCGGCCGCACGCTGCGCGACCACTTCGGGCTGGAGCGGCCCGGGGTGACGCGCCGCTCGACCTAGCTCGCGAGGGTCTGGAAGCCCATCGTGCGGGCGCGGTAGTGGAGCCCGCCGTCCTGCACGATCAGGAACAGCGCGCGCCGGCCGCCCGCGTTGTGGTGCGAATGCGCGGCGCCGGGCGGCGTGACCATCGTCGTCCACGGCTGCCACGGCATCGCCTGCCCGTCGACCGACGAATGGCAGATGTCGCCGTCGACGGCCAGCGTGATCGCGGCGGAGTTGTGGCGGTGCGCGGCCTGGCTCTCGCCCGGGGCCAGCGTGTTGAGCGACAGCGTGAGGAACGGGTGCAGGTTGTGGCTCGCCTCCATCGCGTCGGTGGAAAAGATCAGCGCCCGGCCCGAGGTGCTCGGCTCGGGCACGGCCGCGCAGATGCGCTCCACCTGGCGCGCGATCTCGTCGGCGGGGTAATGCACCACCGCGCCGGTGCCGGGTGCCGGCTGCAGCGCGTCGAAGGCGAGTAGCGGCTCGTCGGTCACGAGCCAGAGGACGGCGCCGTCGCGGCCCGCGCGGTGCGTGATGTCCGCGCCGCCCGGAAAGAGCATCACGTCGCCGGCCGACCAACCGACGGTCTCGTCGCCGGCGGACGAACGGCATTCGCTGCGCCCCGCGCCCCGGATCACGTAGCAGATCGTCCCGCTGGCGACGAAGCACGACGCGAGCGCTTCGCCGGCCGCGATGCGGGCGTAGCGCGCCAGCATCAGCGGCGTGGTGGCGGGGCCGTCGCATTCGAGCGCGGCCGACTGGTCGCAGGCGATGAAGCCGGTGGGTCCGTCGTCGCGCAGGGCGGCCCCGGCCTCGTCGACGAAGCCGTGCGCCGGCACCGGCGCCAGCACGATGTTGAAGGCGTTGGCCGAGTTGAAGAAGCGCGCCCGCGCCTGCGCCGCGGTCGCGGGCGCGGCGTGCCGCTGCACGCCCATCGTCGCCATGCGCGGCATCGAGGTGGCCGGCTCGTTCAAGGACGGCGCTCCGCGACGGCGATCGACTGCAGGAAGCTCGGGTCGAACGCGACCGCGGTGTCCACCGGCTTGGTCAGCACCTTGTTGGCCAGCAGGAAGTCCTGCGCGCTCTTGAGCGCGGCCGGGTCGATGGTGAACAGGCCCTCGGTCTTCGCCTTGCCGGCGGTCATGAGCTTGTAGGCCTCGGTCAGCATCGACTCCTGCTGCGCGCGGTTGAGCGTGGGCGAGATCTTCATCACGATGTCGACCGCCTCCTGCGGGTTGGCCGCTGCGTCGCGCCAGCCGCGGATGGAGGCGCGCAGGAAGGCCTTCACGAGCTCGGGCTTGTCGCGCGCCGTGTCCTTCGAGACGATCAGCGTGTCGCGCGGGAAGGTGATGCCGCTCTCCTCGGCGGTGAAGACGCGCAGCTTGTCCGCGCCCATGCGGTCCTTCACGGTCCACATCTCGTTGTAGAGCGTGGCGGTGGCGACGTCGGTATCGCCGTTGATGAACGGCGTCATGCTGACCTGCTGCGGCTGGATGTCGACCTTGCTCCTGTCGATGCCGGCCTGCCCGAGCATGCCGAACAGCACGTAGTTGGCGCCGGTGAACCAGGTCGTGACCTTCTTGCCCTCGAAGTCCTTCAGGCTCTTGATCGGGCCATCCTTGCGGGTGATGAAGACGAAGGGCGTGATCTGGTGCGAGACGCCGATCGAGACGATCGGCAGGCCCTTGTCGACGCCGGCCATCACGCTGTCGCTGCCGCCCGAGAGGCCGAAGGTGTCGGCGCCGGTGGCGACGAGGTTCTCGGTCAGCAGGTTCGGGCCGCCGGGGTTGATGGTCAGGTCGATGCCTTCGGCCTTGTAGTAGCCCTTGGCCTGGGCGTAGTAGAAGCCGGCGAACTGGGTCTGCGTGAGCCACTTGAGCCGCAGGCTGGCCTTGACCGGCTCCTTCGTCTGGGCCTGCACGGCCGGCAGCGTGGCGAAAGCGGCCGCGAGGGCCAGTGCGCTCACCGAGCGCAGGAAATGGCGGGTCTTCATGGTCAACCTTTGAGTACGTGGAAGTGGAGGAAATCGAAAGGAACGCGCCGGCACGCGATCAGCTGTCGTGCGCCGGAACGCCGGGCGGGGTGTCGCGGGCCAGGCGGCGCATGAGGCCGGGCCACTCGCGCTCGCCGGCGATCAGGATGTCGCCGTGCTGTTCCCAGAACTGGCGCGCGGCGCGTTCGCAGACATCCGCGGGCGGCACCACCAGCGGACCGGCGCCGCCCGCGACGGCCGCCTGCATCTGCAGCTGGATGCGCGCGGCGCGCTCGAAGTAATAGAGCAGCATGAAGGCCTCGCCGACCGTGCGGCCGACCGTCAGCACGCCGTGGTTGCGCATCAGCATCACCGGCTGCGTGCCGAAGTCGCGCACCAGCCGCGACTGCTCGTCGAGGTCGATGGCCACGCCCTCGTAGTCGTGGAAGGCCTGCCGCTGGTGGAAGCGCATCGCGAACTGCGACAGCGGCAGCAGCCCGCCGGCCTGCGCCGACACGGCGACGCTCGCGTCCGAGTGGGTGTGCAGCACGCAGGCCGCGTCGTGCCGGCTCTCGTGGATCGCGCCGTGGATCACGAAGGCCGCGGCGTTGACCTCGTAGGGCGTGTCCTCGAGCTTGTGGCCGCGCACGTCGATGCGCACCAGGCTCGACGCCGTGACTTCCTCGAACAGCAGTCCGTACGGGTTGAGCAGGAACTCGCCCGGGCGGCCCGGCACGCGCAGCGAGATGTGGTTGTAGATCATGTCGTCCAGCCCGAGCCGGGCGACGAGCCGGTAGCAGGCCGCCAGCGCGACGCGCGCCTCCCACTCGGTGTCGTCGATGCGGGCGAGGTGCGGCGGCCTCATGCGGCGAGCTCCGTCAGCAGGTCGGCCAGCACGCGCGTGCCGGCGGCCAGGTCGCCCGGCTCGGCCGACTCGGCCTCGTTGTGCGTGATGCCGAGGTGGCAGGGCACGAAGATCATGGCCGACGGCGCCACCGCGTGCAGGTAGCGCGCGTCGTGGCCGGCGGCCGAAGGGAGGTCGCGGTGCGGGATATCCAGGCGCTGCGCGATGGCGCGGATGCGCGCGCGCAGCGTCTCGGGGAAATGCAGCGAGTCGGCGGCCGACAGGCGCAGCACGCGCACGCCGCACGGCCCGCGATGCGCGGCGCAGATCGGCTCGACGCGTGCGCTCATCGCGCGCAGCGTGCCCGAATCGGGATGGCGCAGGTCGATCGAGAAGATCGCCCGGCTCGCGACCACCGACGGCGCGTTCGGCAGCACCTCGAAGCGGCCGACGGTGAACTTGACGACGTCCTCGGCATCGTGGAACTCGGCCGCGAGCGCCTGCACCATCGCGGTGGCGGCCAGCAGCGCGTCCTTGCGCTCGTGGCGCTGCGAGGTGCCCGCGTGCGCGGCCTCGCCGTCGACCTCGACGCGCCAGGTGTGCTTGCCCTGGATGCCGGTGACCACGCCCACGGGCAGGCCCTCGCGCTCGAGCACCGGGCCCTGTTCGATGTGCGCTTCGACATAGGCGTGCACCGGCCCGCCGAGCGCGCGGAGCGGGACGTGCGCGAGGCGCTGCGCGACGTCGGCCAGCGCCGCGCCGACGCTGATGCCTGAGGCGTCGGCGACGGCCGAGATCGTCTCCAGCGCCTGGTCGCCCGCGAACACGGCCGAGCCCATCATTCCGGGCGCGAAGCGCGAGCCTTCCTCGTTCATCCAGGCGACGATCTCGATCGGATGCACCGGCACGATGCCGGCCTCGCGGATCGCCTGCACCGCCTCGAACGCGGCCAGCACGCCGAAGACGCCGTCGAAGCGCCCGCCGGTCGGCTGGCTGTCGAGGTGCGAGCCGCTGAGCACCGG
>JAKONL010000263.1 GCA_022701965.1 Burkholderiaceae bacterium
CAACAGTTTGTCAACACGACTCTGGCATAACTTCTTGGACAAGTTGTGGGCGATCTGTGGAACACCGGTGGACTGTTGAATGGCTCCCGCATCGTGAACAGGGAATGCATTTCTTATGCACCACGCACGACACCCGATGTGCTCATTCTACCGAAACCGTGATTAAGTCGTCAGCCAAGTCAGTGACTGCAAACATCCCTGGACGGGTACGGACATCGAAAATTTATTCCTCAGCAAGACAACGACCGTCCTCCGTATCGGAAAAAAGACCCCAAACCCGAGCATGGGTTGGGGTCACTCGACGGCCAGAAGTCCGGCGCTGCGGACGCCTCGACTTCAACGGGCGGGTCGGATGAGCACGTACTGAGCCCAGTCGCCGCGACGGAACAGCACGCTGACAGGCTTGGTACGGTCAGCCTTGGAGACGGCGGCATCGAACTCCTTGACGCTCGTGACTTCCACGTTGCCGACGGCAAGGATCACGTCGCCTTCGCGAAGACCGACCCTGGCGGCACCATCGGTCGCGGCCTCGACCCTGACGCCACCGCGAACCTTGAGATCCTTCTTCTGTGCGTCGGTCAGCTCGCCCACCGCCAGACCCATCGACTTGGCCGCTGCCGATGCCGCGGCCTTCGGTGCCGGCTCTTCCTTCTCGACGGCGGAACGGGCCGGCTTGTCGGCTTCGATCTCGGCGACGGTCACGTTCAGGTCGCGTGGCGCACCTCGACGGAACACGGTCAGCACGCTGCGCGTACCCGGCTTCGTGTTGCCGACCAGACGCGGCAGGTCGCTCGGGCGTTCGATCGCCTTGCCATCGAACTTGATGATGATGTCGCCTGCCTCCACACCGGCCTTTTCTCCCGGCGAACCGGCCTCCACGCTGCGCACCAGCGCGCCCTGCGCGCGCCCAAGTCCGATCGATTCGGCGACCTCCTTCGAGACCTGATCGATCTGCACGCCGATCCGGCCGCGCGAGACACGGCCCGAGGTACGCAACTGTTCGCTGACGCGGATCGCCTCGTCGATCGGGATCGAGAACGAAATGCCCATGAAGCCGCCCGAGCGCGAGTAGATCTGGCTGTTGATGCCCACCACCTCGCCGCGCATGTTGATCAGCGGGCCGCCCGAGTTGCCGGGATTGATGGCGACGTCGGTCTGGATGAACGGAAGATAGTCGCCGGTGTCGCGCTGCTTGGCGCTCACGATGCCGGCGGTGACGGTGTTTTCCAGGCCGAACGGCGATCCGATCGCCATCACCCATTCGCCGACCCGCAGCTTCGAGACGTCGCCGACTTTCAGGAACGGCAATCCCGTCGCCTCGATCTTCACGACCGCCACGTCGGTGCGCTTGTCCGCACCGATGATCTTGGCCTTGAACTCGCGCTTGTCGGGCAGGGTGACCAGGACCTCGGAGGCGTCCTCGACCACGTGCGCATTGGTCATGACGAAGCCGTCGCCGCTCAGGATGAAGCCCGAACCCACTCCGCGTGGCCGCGACTCCTCCTGCGGCTCCTGCTGCGGCCGGTTGGGACGCGGCGACTGACGCGGCTGGCCCGGCATCGGCTGGCCGAAGAAGCGGCGGAAGAACTCCTGCATTTCCTCATCCATCTCGCCATTGCCCGGTGCGCCCGGCGTTCCGGAGCCGCCACGCTGCGCCACCCGCTCGACGGTGCGGATGTTGACCACCGCCGGCCCGACCTGATCGACGAGATCGGTGAAGTCCGGCAGCGTGCGTGTCTGCGCGACGGCGGCCGTCACCGGCAGGAAAGCACCGGCGGTGCTCAGCGCCATGGCGCCAGCCATCAGCAGCGTGCGGAAATACTTGGCTTCGGCTTTGCGAATCATCTGGTGTTTCTTTCAATGCATCGACTTCGATCGACACCGGCTATGAACCGGATGCGGTCGCACGGTTCAGCGTATTTTGATGCTCAGCGGTTGCGAACCAGACCCTGGGCGAAGGCGCGCAGGGTCTGTTGCGGAACTTCGCCGACGGCGGTCAGCCACCAGTCGCCGCCCTTGTCGGGCAGACGCCGCGTCATCGTGTTGGTGGCACCGGTGGCGAGCAGCGCTTCCTTGGGCTGGCGCCGTGCGTCGTATGGCTCGACGAAGAGCGAAACGGACGCCATGCCATCGGAGAACGTCCACTGCATGGTCCGCTCCGGCTTGGCGGTGCCGTCGAGAGCGCGCCGGTAGCAGCCGACCGGCCTGAATCCGGCGACGCCCTCCGCCAGGCTCCAGCCCTCGGCGTCCGGCGTGGTCCGCTCGATCTCGGACCTGTCGACGCGATAGCCGGCGGTGTTGCTCATCATCTGCATGAGCGCCTGCGCCTTCACCGGCGCGTCGAACTGGAGTTCGGAGAACGCCGACTGCTCGACGACGCGCCCGCCGGCGTCGACCGTCTGCAACGCGATCACCAGGCCGGTCCGGCGCTCGCTCCAGATGCGATAGCCGAAACGGAAGCCGTCGCGGGGCGCCAGCTGGATGACGTCGGCATCGAAACCCGCCACGCGGCCCTTGCCCAGCGGCTGTACTTCGTAAAACTCGGCGATCGCCGCGTCGGAGGTGCCGGGCAGGTTGGGAAACAGTTCGAGGTTCTCCCGCAGTTCGCTCCTGACCACCTTCTCCTCAGGGAGGAAGGTCACGACGCGGTCGTTGCGGCGGAAGGTGGAGCGCGGCGTGCCGGTGAGCGCCTCGATGCGCTCCATCAATACCTTGCCGTCGGCCACGTGCCAGATGCGCGCGCTCGACAGGTTGCCGGTCGCGGCGGAGACGACGAACGTGCCGACGTAGGTGCGCTGTCGCGACGCCTCGCGCGTACGCCTGAGCCAGTCGACGGTGCCGATGCCGGGAGATGGCGCGACCGAAGCCCCGTCGCCGCTCCCGGACATCGCGCTTCCAGGTGTCTGGCCCACCGCAGCCTGTGCGAGGCAGGCTGCGGAAAGCAGCATCACGGTCCTGCGTACGAGAATCGGCATCAAGCGGTCCTTGCGTCCACGTTCAGCGCGCCGGTCCGTCGAAAGTGGCGTTGCGCAGGAAGCCCGATGGCATCTGCGACGCACCGCCGGCCTGCCGATGGGCCTCAAGCAGAAGGTCGAGTCGCGCATCGCGCAACATCACCTGGGGTTCGCCGTTGCCGCCCTGGACACGTGCGGCCGCTTCCAGACGATCGTTCGCGGCTGCGGCGCTGCCTCCCTGCGAGGCGACCAGCACCGGATTGACTTCGGCGTTCGCCTGCTGCGCACGTGGCGTCGACTGCGACTGCTGCTGCGCCAGCTGCATGCCGCCGCCCGAGGCCGCCGGTGAACCGAAGCCCACAAGGTTCCAGCCGATCGCCGCCGCCGCGGCCAGCGACGCCGCGCCGGCGACCAGCTTCCAGCGGAACACCGGCTCGTTGGCGGCTGCGACGGGCTTCACCTTGATCCGACGCGCCGCGGCAGGCTGGGTCGCGACGGAAACCGGCACGGGCCGCGGCACCTCGGCCGCCAGACGCTTCTGCAGGCGCGCCACGAACGCCGACGCATCACTGCACGGCGCATGCTCGCCGGTGCGCAGCACGTCGCCGATGAGGTGGTACGTACCCCACGTCGAACGTGCCGTATCGTCGGACGCGATGGCATCGAGCGCATCGGACAAATCGCGGCCCTGGAGGCTTCCATCCGCGAATGCGGAAATCTGTTCGCGGATCGAGTCTTGTGTTTGCTTCATTTCGTTCACCTGCTTACCAACGCTTGCCGGACTGGTTGTCGAGCATGGGCTTGACCCGTGCAGAGATGGCTTCACGCGCACGGAAAATCCGCGAACGCACCGTGCCGATCGGACAGTCCATGACCTCGGCGATCTCTTCGTAACTCATTCCCTCGATCTCGCGCAGCGTGACCGCCTGGCGCAACTCGGCCGGCAGAGCGTCCATCGCGGTCTCGACCGCGGAGGCGATTTCCTTGGCCGCCATGACCGTTTCGGGGGTTTCTTCGCTGATTGGTTCGTTTCCCGGGCGGTAAGTTTCATCGTCGTCCGACGAAGCCGGCCTGAGGGCGCTCTCGGAGATGGTCGGATCGCGCTTCATGTCGACCAGCGCCTTCTTCGCGGTGTTTACCGCGATCCGGTAGAGCCAGGTGTAGAACTGGGCGTCGCCACGAAACTGGTGCAGCGCCCGGTACGCGCGGATGAAGGTCTCCTGAGCGATATCCTCGACCAGGTCGACATCGCGCACCATCCGCCCGATCAGCCTTTCGATCCGGCGCTGGTACTTCACGACGAGAAGCTCGAAGGCCCTTTGATCGCCGGCCACGGTGCGCTGAACCAGCTGGAAGTCGACCTCGCCCGGCCTCGGTTGTGCGACCGACAAATCGGTGTTGTCGGAAGCCGGAGCGTCTGGCGGCGTGGGCGGGGTGGCGGATGAAGTCATCGAAAAGCGGAGGAACGGCCGCCGCCGGGCGGTATGAGATCGGGATCGCCGCCATCGGCGCCCGACGGGGCGCGCGAATATACCGCACGGCGCAGGTCCGCCCATCGTCCGGGGTCGCGACGGCCTTCGACCCACAGCCAGCGCGAGACGTGACCCGCCGCGGCCAAACGCAACAGCATCGAAGACTGCAGATCCAGACAGACCTGCATCCGGCCGGCGCGCATCGGGACGGGTCCTGTCATCGACCAGTGCAGTCCATCGAAGGACAGATTTCCCACGGGGGACCTGCGCAGGTGCAGCCATGCGATCGCTCCCGCAGCCGGAGATGCAACGCACAGCAGGACCATTCCCCAAGCCCCGGCGTTGCCCACGGACACG
>JAKONL010000292.1 GCA_022701965.1 Burkholderiaceae bacterium
GCGGCCTTCTCGACACCCGCGTTGCCGGCCAGCACGATCAGGTCGGCGATCGAGATCTTCTTGCCGCCGGCTGCCGCACCGTTGAACTCGCTACGGATGCCCTCGAGCGTCTGCAGCACCTTGGCCAGCTTCTCGGGTTCGTTGACGGCCCAGTCCTTTTGCGGTGCCAGGCGGATGCGCGCACCGTTCGCGCCACCGCGCTTGTCGGAGCCGCGGTAGGTCGATGCCGAGGCCCAGGCGGTGGACACCAGCTGCGAGACCGTCAGGCCCGAAGCGAGCACCTTCTCCTTGAGCGACTTGACGTCCTGCTCGTCGACCAGCGCATGGTCGACGGCCGGCACGGGGTCCTGCCAGATCAGTTCTTCGGCCGGCACTTCGGGGCCGAGGTAGCGCGAGCGCGGACCCATGTCGCGGTGGGTCAGCTTGAACCAGGCGCGCGCGAAGGCGTCGGCGAACTGGTCGGGGTTCTCCAGGAAGCGGCGCGAGATCTTCTCGTAGGCCGGGTCCATGCGCAGCGCGATATCGGAGGTCAGCATCGTGGGCACGAGCTTCTTCGAAGGATCGTGCGCGTGCGGGATGGTGGCCTCGGCGCCCTTGGCGGTCCACTGATGGGCACCGGCCGGGCTCTTCGTGAGTTCCCATTCGAACTTGAACAGGTTCTCGAAGTACTCGTTGGTCCACTGCGTCGGCTTGGTGGTCCAGGTGACTTCCAGGCCGCTGGTGATGGTGTCGCCGCCCTTGCCGGTGCCGAAGCTGTTCTTCCAGCCGAAGCCCTGCGCCTCGATGCCGGCGGCTTCGGGTTCGTGCGCCACGTTCTCGGACGGGCCGGCACCGTGGGTCTTGCCGAAGGTGTGGCCGCCGGCGATCAGCGCCACAGTCTCCTCGTCGCCCATCGCCATGCGGCCGAAGGTGTCGCGGATGTCGTAGGCCGACTGGACCGGGTCGGGCTTGCCGTCCGGGCCTTCGGGGTTGACGTAGATCAGGCCCATCTGCACGGCGGCCAGCGGGTTCTCGAGGTCGCGGCTGTGCGTGATCTCGCTGTCATCGTCCTTGTCGATCACGCCGTGGCCCTCGACGCCCGGCGAGCCGCGCGTGTAGCGCGAGTCGCTGCCGAGCCACTTCTCCTCGCGGCCCCAGTACACGTCCTGGTCGGGTTCCCACACGTCGGCACGGCCGCCGGCGAAGCCGAAGGTCTTGAAGCCCATGGTCTCCAGCGCGACGTTGCCGGTAAGGACGATCAGGTCGGCCCAGGAGATCTTGCGTCCGTACTTCTGCTTGATCGGCCAGATCAGCCGGCGTGCCTTGTCGAGGCTCACGTTGTCGGGCCAGCTGTTGAGCGGCGCGAAACGCTGCTGTCCGCGACCCGCGCCGCCACGGCCGTCGCCGGTGCGGTACGTACCAGCGCTGTGCCATGCCATGCGCACGAACAGCGGGCCGTAGTGGCCGAAGTCCGCCGGCCACCAGTCCTGCGAATCGGTCATCAGCGCGGCGAGGTCGGCCTTGACGGCGGCGAGGTCGAGCGTCTTGAACTCGGCGGCATAGTCGAAGTCCTTGTCCATCGGATCGGATTTGGACGAGTGCTGGTGCAGCAGGTCGACGCGCAGTGCCTGCGGCCACCAGTCGCGGTTGTTGGTTCCGGCGTCGGCGACCTGGTTGAAAGGGCACTTCGCTTCGCTTTTGCTCTTGTTGCTGTCCATGGGGGGAGACTCCTGGGTTGCCGTACGGCTTGGATAGGGATCGCAAATTCTGCTGCAGAACTCGGTCTCGAGCGAATAGAACTAACTTATGCAGGTCATAGGTCCGTGGAAACCCTGTGCCATGGCGGCCTGCAACTTGCTTGCAGAATGGGTCGATGATTTCGAACCCCACGCCGATGAATCCTTCGCTCTCCGCCCTGCCGCTCATCGAGAAGTGGATCTCCTTCGCCTCGGTATCGCGCGACAGCAATCTGCCGATCATCGAGTGGACGCGCGACCTGCTTGCCGCGCAAGGCGTCGAGAGCCAGCTGACCTACGACGAGACCGGCCGCAAGGCCAATCTCTGGGCCACCCTGCCGGCCGCGAACGGCGAGAGCCATGTCGGCGGGATCGTGCTGTCGGGCCACACCGACGTGGTGCCGGTCGACGGCCAGCCCTGGGACACCGACCCGTTCGTCGCGACGGTCGTCGGCGACCGGCTCGTCGGGCGCGGCGTGACCGACATGAAGGGCTACGGTGCCACCGCGCTGGCGATGGTCCCCGAACTGCTGCGCCGCGGGCTCAAGCGTCCGGTCCACCTGGCCTTCAGCTACGACGAGGAAGTCGGCTGCATCGGCGTGCGCAACCTGATCGCGAAGATGGTCGACGACGGCTATCGGCCGGCCGGCTGCATCGTCGGCGAGCCGACCGGCATGCAGGTCGTGATCGCGCACAAGGGCAAGCACGCCTACCGCACCTCGGTGCGCGGCCACGAGGCCCATTCGTCGCTCACGCCCTCGGGGGTCAATGCAGTGGAAGTGGCCTGCGAGTTCGTCGCCCACCTCAAGGGCATGGCGCGCCGGCTCGCGGCCGAAGGCCCGTTCGACGAGGCCTTCGACGTGCCCTTCACGACCATCCACACCGGCGTGATCGCCGGCGGCACGGCGCTCAACATCATCCCGCGCCATTGCGACGTCACCTGGGAGATCCGCCATCACCACATGGACTCGCCGGTGGCGCTGTTCAACGAGGCCAAGGCCTTCGGCGACGGCCTGCTGCCGGCCATGCAGGCGGTTGCGCCCGACACCGGCATCACGCACAAGCTCAATTCGGTGCTGCCCGGTTTCGCGACCGATGCGCAGAGCGAGATCGCACAACTGTGCTTCCGCTGCGCCGGGGTGGACGGCGCGAGCGCGGCGGTCAAGGTGTCGTTCGGTACCGAGGCAGCGCTCTTTCATCAGGTCGGCGTACCGACCATCGTCTGCGGTCCGGGCCACATCGCCCAGGCGCACCAGCCCAACGAGTGGGTCGCGCTCGAGCAGCTCGCCTGGTGCGAGCGCTTCATGCGCCGGCTCGCCGACGAGATCTGCGTCGACTGACCTCCCTTTTCCTCAGCTCTCTCCAGGACTTCACCGATGACCTTCGACCGCCGCCATTTCTTCCGCAGCGCCATCGCGCTCGGCACCACGGTCGCCGCGGGCAGCGTGTTCGCGCAGGGCAGCACCGCCGCCGCAACCTCCAACC
>JAKONL010000294.1 GCA_022701965.1 Burkholderiaceae bacterium
CCCCGACATGCGCTACCGCCCGCCAGCCGCGGCCAGTGGCGACGCGTCGCTGCGCCCGGTGGTGGTCGGCTTCGGGCCGTGCGGCATCTTCGCGGCGCTGCTGCTCGCGCAGATGGGCTTCCGGCCGATCGTGCTGGAGCGCGGCAAGCCGGTGCGCGAGCGCACCAAGGACACCTGGGGCCTGTGGCGCAAGGGCGTGCTCGACCCGGAGTCGAACGTGCAGTTCGGCGAGGGCGGCGCGGGCACGTTCTCGGACGGCAAGCTCTACAGCCAGATCAAGGACCCGCGCTTTCTCGGCCGCAAGGTGATGCAGGAGTTCGTCGAGGCCGGCGCGCCGCCGGAGATCCTCTACGTCGCGCATCCGCACATCGGCACCTTCAAGCTGGTGAAGGTGGTGGAGACGATGCGGGCGCAGATCGTCGCGCTCGGCGGCGAGATCCGCTTCGAGCAGCGCGTGACCGACGTGCTGATCGAGGACGGCCCCGAAGGCCGCCACCTGCGCGGGCTGACGGTGCGCGACCAGAAGACCGGCGTCACGGGCGAGCTGCGCTGCGACCATGTCGTGATGGCGCTCGGCCACAGCGCGCGCGACACCTTCGAGATGCTGCACGAGCGCGGCGTGCAGATCGATGCCAAGCCGTTCTCGATCGGCTTTCGCATCGAGCATCCGCAGGGCCTGATCGACCGCGCGCGCTGGGGCCGCCATGCCGGCCATCCGCTGCTGGGCGCGGCCGACTACAAGCTGGTGCATCACGCGGCCAACGACCGCTCGGTCTACAGCTTCTGCATGTGCCCGGGCGGTACGGTGGTCGCTGCCACCAGCGAGCCGGGCCGCGTGGTCACCAACGGCATGAGCCAGTACTCGCGCAACGAGCGCAACGCCAACGCCGGGATCGTCGTCGGCATCGACCCGGGAGACTTTCCCGGCTGGGAAGGCGGCAGGACCGGCTCGCCGCTCGCGGGCATGGCGCTGCAGCGCGAACTCGAATCGAACGCCTTCGTGCTCGGCGGCGGCGACTACCGCGCGCCGGCACAGCTGGTGGGCGACTTCATCGCGGGTGCGCCGTCGACCGCGCTCGGCAGCGTCGAGCCCTCGTACAAGCCCGGCGTGACGCCCGGCGACCTGCATGCCGCGCTGCCCGCCTACGCCATCGCGGCGATGCGCGAGGCCTTGCCGGTCTTCGGGCGCAAGATCAGGGGCTTCGACACGCACGACGCGGTGCTCACCGGCGTCGAGACGCGCACCTCCTCGCCGATCCGCATGACGCGCGGCGACGACTTCCAGAGCCTGAACACGCGCGGCCTCTACCCGGCCGGCGAGGGCGCGAGCTACGCCGGCGGCATCCTGTCGGCGGGCGTGGACGGCATCAAGGTGGCCGAAGCCGTGGCGCAGGCGATGCTCGAGACGGCGCGCCCGACAATCTGAATCAAGGAACAACCCATGTCCGATTTCCACTTCTACGAACCCGCGCAGGGCCACGGCCTGCCGCACGACCCATTCAACGCGATGGTCGGACCGCGGCCGATCGGCTGGATCTCCTCGCACGACGCGCAGGGCCGGCTGAACCTCGCGCCCTACAGCTTCTTCAACGCCTTCAACTACACGCCGCCGATCGTCGGCTTCTGCAGCATCGGCGCCAAGGACAGCCTGCGCAACGTCCGCGAGACGCGCGAGTTCGGCTGGAACCTGGCGACCCGCCCGCTGGCCGAGCAGATGAACGCGAGCTGCGCCGCGGTGCCGCCGGAGGTCGACGAGTTCGTGCTGGCCGGACTCACGCCCGTGGCGTCGAAGCGCATCGCCGTGCCGCGCGTGGCCGAGAGCCCGGTGTCCTTCGAATGCCGGCTCACGCAGATCGTGCAGCTGCAGGGCGCCGACGAGACGCCGGTCGAGAGCTGGCTGGTGCTGGGCGAAGTGGTCGGCGTGCACATTGCGCGCCATCTGCTCAAGGACGGCATCTACGACACCGCGGCTGCCGAGCCGATCCTGCGCGGCGGCGGCCCTGCCGACTACTTCACGGTGACGCCCGACAATCTCTTCAAGATGTTCCGTCCCCGCTGACCTTCACGATCCTTGCACGGCCCCGCCGGCCGATTTCGCCTAAGGTCGCAGACCCCTTCCATGCCGCGTCCGCCGCGGCCTCACCAGAACCGATCCCGATGACCGACGCCCCCCAGACCCACGACACCCACGCGCCGCACGCAGAGACCTCGCTGCCGCCCGTGACACCCTCCGCCGCCGCCCCGGCTGCGAACGCGGAACATGTCGACGCCCTCGCCACCGCGTCCGTCGCAGACGGCACCGGCGCCGGGAACGGCACGACGGACGGCGACAGTGCGGCCGGCGGAGAAGGCGCGCCGCGCTCACGTCGCTCGCGCGGCGGACGCGGCCGGCGTCGCCACGGACAGGACGCGGCGGCCGGCGGGACTGCCGACGGCACATCGGCCGCCGAAGGCGACGACGGCGTCCCGTCCATCGCGCCGGAGGCGCGCGGTGATGCGCCTCCCGCCGATGCCGCCCGGCCACGCAACGGCCGCGACGCGCAGCAGCACAAGCCGCAACGCAGACCGCAGCAATCACCCTCGGGCGCTGCGGCCGGCACGCCGCGTGCGCCACGCGAAGGCCGGAGCGGACAGCCCGCCGCGGGCCGGCCGTCGGCGCGCGACAAGGTCCATCCGGTGCTCGAACGCCTGTTCGCGCTGTATCCGAAGATGTTCGGCGCGCGCTTCCTGCCGCTCAAGCTCGGCGTCTACCAGGACCTGCT
>JAKONL010000331.1 GCA_022701965.1 Burkholderiaceae bacterium
GAGCACTCCGCCTGCGTGGCAGGCTTGAGAAGATGCGCGGCGGCTCGAAGGCGTCGGCAAAGGCCGACCCACCGAAGCCCCGTCCGACGCCCGCCACCCGGTCGTCACCGCGTGCGGCTGACCCGCCCCGACGCAAACCTTCGCCGGCCCCACGAAGCGCGGATCCGGACGACCCCCAGAACATCCTGCGGGCCTGGACGGTCCTGGAGGTCCTGTCGCCCGCGTCCTACACGACGCCGGCCGACCTCGCGGCGGGCGACGGTCGCCGGATCGCCCGTTTCGACAGAGGGTTGCCGTGGGCGGACGGGACCGCGAAGTCGCCTCACAACACGCGACTCTTCTTTCAGATCGTGCTCGGTTCGTTGAGCCTGCAGCCCGCCCTGGAACAGCTGCTCCGGCGCTTCGCCGACGACCGCCCCGAAAGACCCAGCGCCCGTGGCGAAACTCCCCTCGCGGTCGTGATCGTCGATCGCGAGGGCCGGCCGGTCCCCGATGGCTGCGCCGTGATCTCCAGCTTCGCATGGGGACTTCCCATCGCGCTGACCGGCGACCCGGCGACGCTGGGCGAATGGCAGACGGCGGGCGAGGACCTTCAGGACGCACTGCATGCCCGGCTGTCCCGCGAAGGACCGGACGGCCGTCCCCTACCCCTCGACATGGCGGCTCTGACCGGAGCTCACGAGTGGCTGATCGATGAGCTCGGCGTCGATCGGGCCTCCGTACGACCACCGGGATTCGCGGTACGGAGCCTGGTGGCATTCCGGTCGAAGAATCCACCCGAACCGCTCCTCCTGAACAGCTTCTTCCTCAAGGATCTGCACGCCGCCACTCTGTCCTTCCGCGAAGGGCGGGCCCCGCAGGCGCTCCAGCGGTTCATGGGCGCGCGGGCTCCCTCGTCGCGGCGGGACCTGCTCGAGGACGAGGCGGCGATCGAGCAGGCCGTCGCTCCAGGGCGGTTTCCGGCCGGCCGCTGGCCCGGGCCCGGCCGACATCCGCTCGCTCTGATGCAGCAGGCCGCCGTCAACCTCGCCGTCGGACAAGGTCCCGGCGAGGTGCTGGCGGTCAACGGACCGCCCGGGACCGGCAAGACCACGCTGCTGCGCGACGTGGTCGCCGCACTCGTCACCGAGCGGGCGAGCATCATGGCCGCGATGGACGATCCGGAAAAGGCATTCTCTGCGTCCGGGCACAAGCTGCAGGCCGGCAGCGGCTGGCTGCACCTGTACCGCCTCGACGAGAGGCTAAAGGGGTTCGAGATGCTGATAGCGTCGTCGAACAACAAGGCGGTCGAGAACGTCAGCGCCGAGCTGCCCGCGCTCGCGGCCGTGGCGGAGGATGCGCCCGACATGCGCTACTTAAAGCCGCTGGCCGACGGGCTCCTCCAAGCCGACGCCTGGGGTGCCATCGCCGCGGTGCTCGGCAACGGATCCAACCGGGCCGCCTTCAAGGACCGCTTCTGGTGGAACGCCGACACGGGGCTGTTCGCCTATCTCAAGGCGGTCGATGGACGCACGCCCGAAGTCGAAGAGCCCGACGGCAGCAAGCGCCCACCCCTCATCGTCACCAGACTGGATCCCCCGGTGGACCGGCGAGAGGCTCTGCGCCGCTGGCAGGCGGCACGAAGCCGCTTTCGCCTCCTGGCGGAACAGGTCGATCAGACCAGAGCGGCAGTAGAGTCGTTCCGCCAGCGATGGCGGCACCTGCCTGCCCTAGAGCGGTCGTTCGAGGCGGCACGCGATCATGCCATCGGTCGGCCGAACTGGTTCCACCGGTTCTTCGGATTGGCCCGCCATCGTCGATGGAAGGCGGAACATATGCCGCTCTCCGCCGCGCTGGCGATCGACGCCGCTGCAGCCTGCGATGCCGGCGTGATGCCGAAACCGTTGGCGGTACTCCTGGAGCGCTCGCCGTGGCTCGGTCTCGGGGCCGCATCGCGTGCCGCGACCATCGAGCAGACCTTGCGGCCGCTGCTGGAACGAGTCCGACGGGACCACGAGGCACGCGGAGCACCGATCATCGACCGCGACTTCTTCGCTCAAACGAATGCGCAGCGTCAGCCGACGGCGCCTTGGCTCACCGGCGAGGAGCATCGCCAGCGCGATGCGTTGTTCCAGGCGGCGATGGACGTCCACCGGGCGTTCATAGACGCAGCGGCCAAACCGCTCCGGCACAACCTCAACGCGATGCTGCAGGTCCTAGACGGGAAGGGCTTCGCCGATCAGGCAAAGGACGAGATGATCCCGGACCTGTGGTCCAGTCTGTTCCTCGTGGTGCCGGCGCTGTCGACGACCTTCGCTTCGGTCGGCACGATGCTCGCGAGAATGCCCGCGGAAGCGTTGGGCTGGCTGCTGGTCGACGAAGCCGGCCAGGCGGCGCCCCAGCAGGCCGTGGGTGCTATCATGCGCGCGAACCGCGCCATCGTGGTCGGCGATCCCGTCCAGGTGCAACCGGTCGTCCTTCTGCCCGACCGACTGACGGCGGCGATCTGCCGGACGTTCGGCGTCGACCCCCAGCGGTTCGGCGCGCCCACGGCATCCGTGCAGACGCTCGCGGACGATGCCACCGCGTGGTTCGCCGAGTTCCCGGCGAGGCAGGGCAGCCGAACCGTCGGGGTGCCGTTGCTCGTCCATCGCCGCTGCTCGTCGCCCATGTTCGATATCGCCAACCGCATCGCCTACGAGGACCTGATGGTGCAGGCCAAAGGTGAGAGGCCATCGGCGATCCGCGATCTGCTCGGCCCATCCCGGTGGATCGACGTGACCGGATCGAGCGAGGACAAGTGGTGCCTGCGCGAGGGTCAGGAGGCTCTGGCGCTCATCGAAGGGATC
>JAKONL010000384.1 GCA_022701965.1 Burkholderiaceae bacterium
CTGGACAACGTCCACCTGTCGGCCTATCCATCGCTGTCCAAGAAGCTGCCCTACGACCCCGAAAAGGACTTCGACACCCTGCTGCCGTTCTTCAGGACCTACTTCTATTTCACCGTCGCGAGCGACAGCAAGTACAGGACCGTCGGCGACCTGATCGCCGACGCCAAGGCCCATCCCGGCAAGCTGAACTACGGCTCCTGGTCGGTGGGCAACCCGGTGCACCTGGGCTCCGAACTCTTCGAGTCGGTCACCGGCACGCAGATGGAGCATGTGATCTACAAGGAGACGACGCAGCTCTACACGTCGGTGGCGACCGGGGAGCTGGCCTTCGCGCTCGGCAGCGCGGCCACCGCCGGGCCGCTGCAGCGCGCGGGCCGGCTGCGCTTCCTGGCGTCGGCGTCGCCCACCCGCACGGCCGCCTTCCCGGACGTGCCGACGGTGGCCGAATCGGGCGGTCCGAAGGGCTTCGAGGTGATCGGCTGGAACGCGCTCGCGGTGCCCAAGGGCCTGCCGGCGCCGGTCGCCGAGAAGATCCGGCGCGACGTGGAGAAGGCCCTGGCCGAGCCGGACGTGACCGAGAAGTTCAAGAGCTTCGGCTACGAATCCTTTCCCGTGGCACCGCCGCAGTTCGAGACCTTCATGCGCAGCGAATCGAAGCGATTCGCCGATGTCATCAAGGCGGCCAACGTGTCGCTGGACTAGGGCCCCGGACATGCGTACCCAGGTCGCCATCGTCGGTGCCGGTCCGGCCGGGCTGCTGCTCGGCCAGCTGCTGCACACCGCGGGCATCGACAACGTGATCGTCGAGCGCCAGGACGGCGACTACGTGCTCGGGCGCATCCGCGCGGGCGTGCTCGAGCAGACCACGCTCGACCTGCTGGATGCGGCGGGCGTCGGCCGGCGCGCGCATGCCGAAGGCCTGCCGCACGACGGCATCGAGCTGCTCTTCGAAGGGCGCCGCCACCGCATCGACCTGCACGACCTCACCGGCGGCAAGCGCGTGACGGTCTACGGCCAGACCGAGGTCACGCGCGACCTGATGGAGGCAAGGGCGGCGGCAGGACTGCTCACGCTCTACGGCGCCGCCGACGCGAGCCTGCACGGCATCGACGGCGCCAGACCCGAGGTGCATTTCAGCCGCGACGGCCGGCGCGAGGTGCTCGAATGCGACTTCATCGCGGGCTGCGACGGCTACCACGGCGTGAGCCGGCAGTCGGTGCCGGCCTCTGCGCTGCAGACCTTCGAGCGCGTCTATCCGTTCGGCTGGCTCGGTGTGCTGACCGACACGCCGCCCGTGAGCGACGAGCTGATCTACGCCAACACCCCGCGCGGCTTCGCGCTGTGCAGCATGCGCAGCACGACCCGCAGCCGCTACTACCTCCAGGTACCCAGCGATGCGCGCGTCGAGGCGTGGAGCGACGACGCCTTCTGGGACGAACTGCGCCTGCGGCTCGACCCCGAGGCGCGCGAGCGGCTGGCGACCGGCCCGAGCATCGAGAAGAGCATCGCGCCGCTGCGCAGCTTCGTGGCCGAGCCGATGCGCTTCGGCCGGCTGTTCCTGGCGGGCGACGCGGCGCACATCGTGCCGCCGACCGGCGCCAAGGGACTCAACCTGGCGGCATCGGACGTCGGGTTCCTGTTCGACGCGCTGACCGACCACTACCGCGAATCAAGCGCGGCCGGCATCGACCACTATTCGCGGCGGTGCCTCAGGCGCGTCTGGCGCGCCGAGCGGTTCTCGTGGTGGTTCACCTCGCTGATGCACCGCTTTCCGGACACCGGCGCCTTCGGCCAGAAGATCCAGGAAGCCGAGCTGGGCTACCTGGTGGAATCGCGGGCGGCGTCGACGTCGCTGGCCGAGAACTACGTCGGGCTGCCGACGGGCCGGTAGACCTCCGGGGCGGCTCCAGAGCGTCTAGAGCGGGTGCTCGGTGTAGAAGCGACCGCCGTGATAGAGCAGCGGCGACGCACCGGCCACGTGTGCGCAGCGTTCCACCTCGCCGACGAAGATCACGTGGTCGCCTTCGTCGTAGCGGCTGCGGTTGAAGCACTCGAAGGTCGCCGCGACGCCGGCCAGTACCGGCGCGCCGCCGGCGCCTTCGGTGAACTCGACGCCGTTCCAGCGCTCTTCGCGCGGACCCGCGAAGCGCTCGGCCAGGTGCTTCTGGTCGGCGGCCAGGATGTTGATCGCGTAGTGCGAGCCCGCGTCCAGCGCCGGCATCGAGCCCGAGCGCCGCGCCAGGCTCCAGAGCACCAGCGGCGGCGCCAGCGACACCGAATTGAACGAGTTGGCCGTGAGTCCGACCAGGGAGCCGTCGGTCGCGCGCGCCGTGACGATCGTCACGCCGGTGGCGAAGGTGCCGAGCGCCAGCCGGAACTCGTCGGCGGAGAAGGAGGGCGGTTGCGCCCGGGCGGAAGCGGTCACTGGAGGGAGGAAGAAGAGGGAGGAGGCGGGATGCCTGGAATCTGCAACCATTCTGGCCGATCCCGCCGGGGCGGCATGTCGGCGCGACGCTTCATCCGTTCCCGCTCAACCGAAGAACCAGTAGCTCACGGCGATCGCCGCGGCCACGCCCGCGAACTCCGCCGCCAGCGCGCAGGCCACCGCATGCCGCGCGCGCTGGATGCCGACCGCGCCGAAATACACCGCCAGCACGTAGAACGTGGTCTCGGTGCTGCCCTGGATCACGGCCGCGGCCAGCGCGGGAAAGCTGTCGACGCCCTGGCTCTTCATCGTCTCGATCAGCATCGCGCGCGCCGCGCTGCCCGAGAACGGCTTGACCAGCGCGGTCGGCAGCGCGTCGACGAAGCGAGTGTCCCAGCCGGTCAGCCCGATCGCCCAGCGCACGCCGCCGAGCACGACGTCGAGCGCCCCCGAAGCGCGCAGCACGCCGACCGCGCACAGCATCGCGACCAGGTACGGCAGCAGGTTCTTCGCGACGTCGAAGCCTTCCCTGGCACCCTCGACGAACTGCTCGTAGACCTTCACGCCGCGCAGCGCGCCGGCCACGAGGAAGACGATCACGATGCCGAACAGCGCCAGGTTGCCCATCAGCGACGACAGCGACGCCAGCGCCGCGGCCGACAGTGTGCCCAGCAGTGCCATGAAGCCGCCGAGCACCAGCGCGCCGGGCACGAGATACGCGAGCACCACCGGGTCCCAGAGCCGCAGGCGCTGCACCAGCGCGACCGACAGCAGCCCGACCAGCGTCGAGACGCTGGTGGCCAGCAGGATCGGCAGGAACACCAGCGTCGGATCGGCCGCACCCTGCTGCGCCCGGTACATGAAGATCGTCACCGGCAGCAGCGTGAGCGAGGAGGCGTTGAGCACCAGGAACAGGATCTGCGCGTTGCTCGCCGATGCCGGATGCGGATTGAGCGTCTGCAGCTCGCGCATCGCCTTCAGGCCAATCGGCGTGGCCGCGTTGTCCAGGCCGAGCGCGTTGGCCGCGAAATTCATGGTGATCAGGCCCAGCGCCGGATGGCCGGGCGGCACCTCGGGCATCAGGCGCCGGAACAGCGGCCCGAGCAGCCGCGCGAGCCACGCCACCAGCCCGGCCGCCTCGGCGATGCGCAGCAGCCCGAGCCACAGCGTCAGCGTGCCGAACAGCAGCACCATGATCTCCACCGCCAGCCGCGCCATCGCGAACAGGCTCTCGACGATGGCGG
>JAKONL010000354.1 GCA_022701965.1 Burkholderiaceae bacterium
GGCCGAGCAGCAGGCGCACCTTCTCGGAGAACGGCGAGCGCGCGTAGTGGTGGAGGATCAGGTCGGGCATGGCTTCTCTCCTCTCGGTTCAGACGAGCTTGACGATCTGCTTGCCGAAATTGCGGCCCTTGAGCAGGCCCAGGAACGCCTCGGGTGCCGACTCGATGCCGGTCGCGACCGACTCCCGCGGCCTGAGCTTTCCGCTCGCCACCAGTGCGCCCAGCTCCTTCAGCGCCTCGGGCCAGACGTCCATGTGCTCGCTGACGATGAAGCCCTGGATCTTCAGGCGGTTGATCA
The DNA here is from genome assembly GCA_022701965.1 of Burkholderiaceae bacterium. The sequence continues at coordinate 298 of JAKONL010000354.1, forward strand.
GGATCAGCGCCGGGTTGGCCAGCGGCAGCGGCTTGCCGTCGTAGCCGGCGATCATCCCGCACAGCGCCACGCGGGCGAAGGCGTTCGTGCGCTGCAGCACGGCATCGAAGATGTAGCCGCCGACGTTCTCGAAATAGCCGTCGATGCCGTCCGGGCAGGCCTCCTTGAGCGCCTGGCTCATGCCCTTGAGGTCGCCGTGCTGCTTGTGGTCGATGGCGACGTCGAAGCCGAGTTCTTCCGTCAGGTAGCGGCACTTGTCCGGCCCGCCCGCGATGCCGACCGTGCGGCAGCCGCGCGCCTTGGCCAGCGCGCCGAAGGCGCTGCCGACCGCACCGCTGGCGGCCGAGACCACCACCGTGTCGCCGGCCTTGGGCTCGATGATCTTCACCAGCCCGTACCAGGCCGTCACGCCCGGCATGCCGACCGCGCCGAGGTAGTGCGACAGCGGGACCTGCGCGGTGTCGACCTTGCGCAGAGCGCCCGGCTGCGACGCGTCGACGACGCTGTATTCCTGCCAGCCGCCGAAGCCCACGACCTTGTCGCCGACGGCGTACTTCGGATGCCGGCTCTCGATCACCTCGCCCGCGGTGCCGCCCTGCATCACCTCTCCGAGCGGCTGCGGCGCGGCATAGCTCTTCGAGTCGTTCATGCGGCCGCGCATGTACGGATCGAGGCTCAGGAAGTGGTGGCGCACCAGCACCTGGTGGTCCTCGAGCGCCGGCGTCTCGGCGGAGACCAGCCTGAAGTTGCCGGCGACGGCCTCGCCCTCGGGGCGGTTGTCGAGCAGTTGTTGTCGATTGGTGGGCATGGCGGGGTCCTGGATGGGTTGCGGGAGTCGTCAGTCCGTGGAAGGCAGGCGGTCGATGACGCCGCGGTTCTTCACGTACTTGAAGGTGCCGGTCGAGTGCGCGCAGGCACGACCGGCTTGGTCGTAGATCGTCGCCTCCACGAAGGCCAGCGAGGCGGTGCGGTGCATCAGGCGACCCCGCGCGCTCAGCGGCCCGGCCGACGGCTGCATGAAGCTGGTCTTCATCTCGATGGTGACGACGCCGTCCTCGGGCGTCTGGCTGCGGGCGGCCGCGGCCATCGTCACGTCCAGCAGCGTCATGCAGGCGCCGCCGTGGGTGACGTCGAAGGTGTTGAGATGCTCGGGCCTGGCGGTATAGAGGATCTCGGACTCGCCGCCCTCGAACTTCACCAGCTCGAAGCCGAGATGGCGGGCGAACGGAATCCGCCGCGCGTACGAGAGCTTGTCGATCTCGCCGGTGTGTCCGGCGGTGTTCGGGTCGTCGCTCATGCGCCGGTCACCACGCTGACGCCGCCGTCCACCGCGAGCCACTGGCCGGTGATGTGCTTGCACGCCTCGCTCGCATACAGCAGCGTGATGCCCTTGAGGTCCTCGTCGTCGCCGAGGCGGCGCAGCGGCGCGTGCGCCGCCATCTTCTCCTCGCCCATCGACTCGATCAGCACCGACGCCATCTTGGTCTTGAAGAAGCCGGGGCAGATCGCGTTCACGTTGATGCCGTACTTCCCCCACTCGGCCGCCAGCGTGCGGGTGAAGCCGATGACGGCCGTCTTCGACGTGTTGTAGGCGATCGTCTGCATCTCCGGCGGATTGCCGTTGAGCCCCGCGATCGACGCGATGTTGATGATGCGGCCGCGCCGGTTCGGGATCATCCAGCGGTTCGCGACCTGCTGGGCGAGCACGAAATACCCGCGCACGTTGAGGTTCATGACCTTGTCCCAGGCCTGTACCGGATGCGACTCGGCCGGGGCGCCCCAGCTGGCGCCGGCGTTGTTGACCAGGACGTCGATCGCGCCCATGCGCTCCAGCGTCTGGTCGGCCAGGCGGCGCGTGTCCTCTTCCTTGCCGCAGTCCGCCGCGATCCATCGTGCGTCGATGCCCGCGGCCTGGAGGTCGGCTGTCGCCTGCTCCAGGTCGTCGGCCTTGCGCGAGCTCAGCATGATGCGCGCGCCGGCCTCGCCGAGCGCGTGCGCCATCTGCAGGCCCAGCCCGCGCGATCCGCCGGTGACCAGCACGGTCTTGCCCGTGAGGTCGAAGAGTTGCTGCACGGTGCGCGCCACGGCTCAGCCCGCCCGGAAATCGAAGACCGCGCGCGACTCGCGCAGCGTGCCCAGCGTCGCGGCCACGTCCTTGTGCACCGGATGCACGACGTACGACTGCAGCGCGGCCTCGTCGTCGAACACCGAGTACAGCACGACGTCGTGGCTCGCCTCCAGCGCGGCGTCGCGCAGCGAGACCTCGAACTCCCGCATGCCGGGCACCAGGCCCTTGCAGGTGTCGAGCAGCTGCTTGAAACGCGGCGCGTCGGCCGGGTCGGTAAGTTTCCACATGACGATGTGCTTGATCACTGGCTTGGTTCCTTCAGACGTGAGCGGACGTAGACGAGGACGACGCCGACGACGATCGCCACGGCGCTCGGGACGATGATGAGCCAGCCGATCGTCTCGTCCTCGCGCAGGGTGGCGATGCCGAGCGCGAGTGCGAAGCCGCCGATGAAGATCAGGAGCCAGGTCCATTTCTCCAGCGCGACATGCGGATTGGTGCGGTCGTCGGCAGCGGCGACGAGTCCGTCGGCGTGGTTGGGTGGCGGTGGAGCGGGCGGCA
>JAKONL010000356.1 GCA_022701965.1 Burkholderiaceae bacterium
TGTTGGAAATCAGGCCCGAGCCGCGCGTCAGGTTCAGGAACTCGTTGGTGAAACCGATCAGGCCGCGTGCGGGGATGCGGTATTCGAGGCGGACGCGGCCGCGACCGTCCGGCTCCATGTTGACCAGTTCGCCCTTGCGCTCGCCCAGCGCCTGCATCACGCCGCCCTGGTGCTGTTCCTCGATGTCGGCCGTGACGAGCTCGATGGGTTCGTGCTTCTCGCCCTCGACGTCCTTCATCACCACGCGCGGCTTGCTCACGGCCATCTCGAAGCCCTCGCGGCGCATGTTCTCCAGCAGGATGGTCAGGTGCAGTTCGCCACGGCCCATGACTTCGAAGATGCCTTCCTCGTCGGTCTCGCTCACGCGCAGCGCCACGTTGTGCTGCAGTTCCTTCTGCAGGCGGTCCCAGATCTGGCGGCTGGTGACGTACTTGCCTTCGCGACCGGCCAGCGGGCTGGTGTTCACGCAGAAGTTCATCGTCAGCGTCGGCTCGTCGACCTTGAGCATCGGCAGCGGTGCCGGCTTGAGCGAATCGGTCACGGTGACGCCGATGTTCAGGTCGGCGATGCCGTTGATCAGCACGATCTCGCCCGGGCCGGCTTCGGTCGCCTGCACGCGCTCCAGGCCCTGGAACGTCAGTACCTGATTGACCCGGCCCTTGATCGCCTTGCCGTCCGGCCCTTCCATGACGACGACGTCCATCATCGGCTTGATCGTGCCCTGGCTGATGCGGCCTACGCCGATGCGGCCGACGAAGGTCGAGAAGTCGAGCGCGGAGATCTGCAGCTGCAGCGGCGCGGCCGGATCGCCCTTCTGGGCCGGCACGTGCTGGAGCACGGTGTTGAACAGGGCCGACATGTCGGGGCCCCACTGCTCGCCGGGAGCGCCCTCTTCCATCGACGACCAGCCGTTGATGCCCGATGCGTAGACCACCGGGAAGTCGAGCTGTTCGTCGGTCGCGCCGAGCTTGTCGAACAGGTCGAACGCGGCGTTGACCACGAAATCGGGACGTGCGCCCGGCTTGTCGACCTTGTTGACCACGAGGATCGGCTTCAGGCCGAGCGCGAGCGCCTTCTTCGTCACAAAGCGCGTCTGCGGCATCGGGCCTTCCTGCGCGTCGATCAGCAGCACCACGCCGTCGACCATCGACAGCGCGCGTTCCACTTCGCCGCCGAAGTCCGCGTGGCCGGGCGTGTCGACGATGTTGATGTGCGTGCCTTCCCAGGTCACGGCGCAGTTCTTGGCCAGGATGGTGATGCCGCGTTCCTTCTCGATCGCGTTGTTGTCCATCACGGTGTCGACGACCTTCTCGTGCTCGGCGAAGGTGCCGGACTGGCGCAGCAGCTGATCGACCATCGTGGTCTTGCCGTGGTCCACGTGGGCAATGATGGCGATATTGCGGATTTGCTTGATGCTCATGATGTCGTTTCGCAGAGGTTTGCGTTCGGTGACGCAGTCAGAAGAATTTGCTGGATTTCGTTCGGGTTCAGCAAGCGACCCGGGATCAGTTCGTTGGCCACCACGTGGGCCGTGCCGAGGAACGCGGCCGGGTCGCTGCCGAAGACCGCCACCGCCTCGGCGGCGGCCCATTCGCCTCGGCGGCGCAGGCCGGACAGGAAGCGCGCTGCATCTTCCGTGCCCAGGATGACGCGTTCGTGGCCTTCGACGAGGCATTCGGCTGGCTGCAGTTGCGCGAGCCGCTGGTCTTCGTCCATCGCTTCGAGCGCATCGAGCGTGATGCATCGCGAGACGTCGAAGCCGCCGGTCGCGATGCGGCGCAGTGAGGTCAGATGGGCGCGGCAACCGAGCGCTTCGCCGATGTCTTCGCCGAGGGTGCGGATGTAGGTGCCCTTGCTGACCTTGGCGGTGATGCGCAGGTCGAGGATGCGGTCGACCACGCGGCCGGGTCCGGCCACGGCCTGGATGTCGAGCGCGTAGACCACGACATCGCGCGACGCGCGCTCGACCTCGATGCCTTCGCGTGCATATTCGTAGAGCGCCTTGCCGTCCTTCTTCAGGGCGCTGTGCATCGGCGGCACCTGCGTGATCGGACCGGTGAAGCGTGCCTGCACCCTGGCGAGGTCGGCGGCGACCACCTCGACCGGGCGCTCGGCAATCACCTCGCCCTCGGCATCCCCGGTGGCGGTCTTCACGCCGAGCCGGACCGTCGCGACGTAGGTCTTGTCGGCGTCCAGATGCAGCTGGCTGAACTTGGTCGCCGCGCCGAAGCACAGCGGTAGCACGCCGGTCGCCAGAGGGTCCAGCGTGCCGGTATGACCCGCTTTTTCGGCGCGCAGCAACCATTTGGCCCGTTGAAGGGCCTGGTTGCTGGAGAGTCCGAGCGGCTTGTCGAGCAGCAACACCCCATGCACAGGGCGCCGCTGCACCCTCGTGCGTGGCGCGTTCATGGCTAGTCGTCCTTCGAACGCGAAGCGACGGCCTGGGCGATGAGCGCGTTCATGTCGGCCGCACGTTCGGTGGTGCGATCGAACACGAAGTGCAGCGTCGGCACGGTGTGGATGTGGAGGCGCTTGAACAGTCCGCTGCGCAGGAAACCCGCGGCCTGCCCGAGCGCCTCGGTCGTCTCCACCGGATCCCCAGTGAGGACGCTGAAGAACACCTTGGCATGCGCGTAGTCGGGCGTCACCTCGACCGCCTGGATCGTGACCATGCCCACGCGCGGGTCCTTGAGTTCGCGCGCGATCAGCTCGGTCAGATCGCGCTGGATCTGGTCGGCGACCTTGAACGAACGGTTGGGCGCGGCGGCTTTTC
>JAKONL010000366.1 GCA_022701965.1 Burkholderiaceae bacterium
CATCCGCCTGATCCGTTCGGCCGACGGCGTGATCGCCAACCTCGCGCCCTTCCGCGGCCACGAACCGGACTCGGGCACGGTGTTCGAGGTCGGCTTCGCGACGGCGCTGGGCAAGCCGGTGGTCGCCTACGGCGTGGCGCCGGGAACCTACGCCGAGCGCGTCTGCGCGACGGTCGACTGCGATGTCGACGCCGCCGGCGCGATCCGCGAACGGGCCTGCGGCACGATGGTGGAGGGCCTCGGCCAGCGGCTGAACCTCATGCTCACGCGCTCGACCGAGATCGCCGATTCGGCCGAGGCGGCGCTGGCACGGTTGGCCGAGCTCATCGGGCACAGCGGAGTCGGTCCGGCCTTCGACCGGTAGCGGCCCGCCGCCACCCGCCCTTTCTCCACGTTCACTTCCACCCTCCCCGCAAGGATCTCCGATGTCGCGCCTGACCCGTTTCCTCGCCCTGCCCGTCCTGGCCCTGAGTGCCGTCGCCGCCCATGCCGAGACCATCGAGGTGCTCACCGCCGGCGCCTTCAAGCAGGTCGTCGTCGCCGTCGCCCCGGCGTTCGAGGCGCGCACCGGGCACAAGCTCGACATCCGGAACGACACCGCCGGCGCCCTGCTCCGCCGCGTCGGCGCGGGCGAGCGGTTCGACGTGCTGATCCTGACGCCGGCGGCGCTGCAGACGGCCGCAGCCGCCGCCCGTCTGTCGCCCGACAGCGCGACGCCTCTGGCGACGGTCGGCATCGGTGTCGCGGTAAAGGCCGGTACGCCGAGACCGCGCATCGACAGCGTGGACGACTTCAAGCGGGCGCTGCTGGCCGCGCGCAGGGTCGCCTATATCGACCCGGCCGCCGGCGGATCGAGCGGCATCTACCTCGACGGCCTGTTCCAGCGCCTGGGCATCGCCGAGGCGATCCGCGCCAAGGCGGTGCTGGTGCCGGGCGGGCTGGTGGCGGAGCGGCTCGTGACGGGCGAGGCCGACCTCGCGGTGCACCAGATCAGCGAGATCCTGCCCGTGGAGGGCGTGGAGCTCGTCGGGCCGTTGCCGACGGAGATCCAGAACGAAACCACCTACGCCGGTGCTGTGGCGAACGACACCGCGCATGCGCAAGCGGCCCGCAGCCTGCTCGCCGCGCTGGCCGGCCCGGAAGCGGCGTCGACGCTGGCCGCCAAGGGAATGAAGCCGGCCCGCTGACCGTGGGCGGCTGCAGGTCGTGCGGGGACGGACTCGCCTCCATTGCCGGATCGATGGCATGGCCTGCTTTGCCAGCATGGCAACAATCTGCATTGATGTGAATCGAGCCTGTTCCCTGGGCCGCATTGATCTATGTCGATTTTTTTCCAGGCGCTCATTTCTTTCTATTTCTGAACTTACTTACAGATCGAATGCTTTAGGTTTTACTATTATTTTTCGCTCAGGGAATTAATAGGAAAGCTATAAGCACATGGCAAGCGCGCGATCCGCCTCGCTGCTCGAAGAACGCCGTCTTCCCGACGCGCCACGGCGGGCGATGCCGGAAGCCGTGCCGGAATTCATCGAGGAACCCGGCTTTGCGGAATACCGGGACATCCTGCTGAATCGCAAACGGCTGATCCTCGGCACGATCGCGCTGGCATTGGCCTGCAGCACGATGTATGCGATCTTCGCGACGCCGATCTATCGCGCCAATCTCCTGCTGCAAATCGAGGATTCCGCGCCGGACAGCAAGAGCTTTCTCACAGACACCACCGGCCTCGGGGAAATCAAGACTTCGGCGAACGGCGAGATCCAGGTGATCGGCTCCCGCATGATTCTCGGACCCGCCGTGGATCAGGTCCGCCTCCACCTGGACGCGCGGCCGCGCTATCTGCCGCTGGTGGGCCAATGGCTGGCCCGCCGCGCGACAGAGCTCTCCGAGCCCGGCTTCTTCAACGGGACGGGGTACGTGACCGGTACCGAGCGCATCGGCGTGAACCGTTTCGCGATACCGGCGTCGTTCGAGGACACCACGGCTTTCGTCGTCACCGCGCGCGGCGACGGCCGCTTCACCGTCGAGCACGAACTGCTGACGACCCCTCTGACCGGCGAGGTCGGCGTGCCGCTGCGGCAGGCGACGGGCGACGGCACCTTCGAGATCCTCCTGGACGAGCTGTCGGGCCGGCCCGGCGCGGAATTCCAGGTGACGGTCGCATCGCGCCTGCGCACCATCGAGCGGCTCCAGGAGCGGCTGCTGATGTCCGAGCAGGGACGGCAGTCGAACGTGGTGAACGTCGCGCTCGAGGACGGCGACCGCGTCCGCCTGGCCGACACGCTCAATGCGATCGCCGATGCGTACGTGCGCCAGAACGTCGAACGGAAATCGGCCGAAGCCGAGAAGACCCTGGCCTTCCTCAATGCCCAGTTGCCCGTCTTCGAACGCCAGCTGCGGGCGTCGGAGGACGCGTTCGCGCGCTTCCGCAACCAGCACGGCACCATCGCCTTCGACGAGGAAGCGAAAGTCTGGCTCAAGAGCACCGCCGACCTCCAGACCAGCCTGCTCGAACTCCAGCAGAGCCGGCTCGAGCTGACGCGCACCCATGGCAACGAGCATCCGAAGGTGCAGACCCTCGACCGCCAGATCGCGGCGGTACGGACCCAGCTCGCCGCGCTGAACCGGCGGATCGCCGCGACGCCCGACATCCAGCGCGACGCCTTGCGCCTGGAGCGCGACATGCGCGCCAACAGCGCGCAATACCAGTCGATGCAGAACAACGCGCTGCAGATGCGGCTGCTCAGCGAAGGAAAGATCGGGAACGTCCGGCTGCTCGACCGGGCCGTCGTCTCCAAGCTGCCCGTCAAGCCGCAGAAAGCCCTGCTGATCGCGTTCGCGCTCGTGGTCGGCGCATTGGCGGGACCGCTGGTCGCGATCTTTCTGGCGCGGACCCGGCGCGGCATCCGCAGCGGCGACGAGATCGCCTCGCGCACCGGCCTCGAGGTCTTCGGTGCGATTCCCTACAGCGTCGAGCAGGCGCGCCTGCACGAGCGCCGCAGGAGGAACCGCTCGTTCGAGCTGCTGGCCGATTCGAATCCCGGCGACGACGTGGTCAAGGCGCTGCGCGGCACGCGCATCGCGCTCAAGCTCGGGCTGGCGAACGCACCCGACAACCGGATTCTTTTCACGGGGACGTCGGTCGACGTGGGCACGAGCTTCGTCGCCTCGAATTTCGCCGCCCTGCTCGCCCAGGCCGGCAAACGCGTCCTGCTGATCGATGCCGACCTCGGCAGCGGCGGCGAGACGTGGGGCCTCGGCACGGCGGACGTCGGCGGGCTGTGCGAAGTCTTCGAGGAACGCCTTTCGATCGACGACGTGATCCAACGCGAAATCCGCCCGAATCTCGACGTGCTGGCACCGGGGCGCTTCTCGAATCCGACCACCGACTTCTTCGAGCTCGCGTTCTTCGCGCAGCTGGTGGATACGCTGTCCGCGAGGTATGACCACGTGGTGATCGACGGACCCCCGCTGCTGGCGGCGTCGGACGCCCTGGCCATGGCGCCGGCCTGCGGCTGCGTGCTGATCGTGGCGAGGCACGGCGTCACCGCGCTGCAGGAGTTCGACGACGGCATGCGCAGGCTCTTCCAGGTCGGCGTCTCGCCCCACGGCGTCGTCCTGAACGCCGTGCGGCCCGACTGAGCCGGGCTTCGTGCCCGGCCGGTCAGGGCGATCGCGACAGCGCTGCTGCCAGCTCCTCGATCTCGCTTCCGGCCCTGCTCAGCACGTCGTGGCGACGCGCGTGGTCGACGCCCCGGTCGACGACGGACGCCAGGATGCCGACCGCGTCCGAGGGGCTGGACACGACGACGTCGACCTGGTCGCCCGCGAGGCCGACGGCGTCGAGGAACGCCTCGACCTTCGGGTCCCATTTCAGCGCGACCAGCGGCTTGCCGTAGGAGTAGGCGGCGATCAGGGCATGCATCCTGAAGGCGATGACCGCACCTGCGCCGGCGACCACCCTGCACAGGTCCACGGGCAGCGCGACGTCCGCCAGGCGGACGTGCACGGGCCGGCGGCGCCCGGCGAGCGAGGCCCACAGGTCCTTCGCGAACCGGCGGTCTTCCGGGCTTCCGTTAGTGAACACGCAGACCTCGAACCCGCGTGCCGTGAGTTCGGCGATCAGCGCCAGGTACCACCCGGCGAGCCCCTGCGCGGAGAGCGAGGCGAAGCCGTGGTAGCGGATGGCGAAGTCGCTCATCAGCCCGACCGCCACGACCGGCCGGTCCGGACGGGGCCGCGGGTCGTCGAAGCGGTACAGCGTCGATGCGAGGACGCCGGGATCGTTGACGACGACGGCCTCGCGTCCTGCGGCCGATGCGAAGAACGTGTCCCACGCCTGCTTCGATGCCCGATCCCTCACCGCGACGTGCACCGGCGGGTTCGCCGCGAACGCCGCGCAGAGCATCTCGCGCCCTGAGCGCGACCACCGGCTCGACACGCCGCAGCCGTGGATGGCCAGACGCGCCCGCGCGCGGTCCGCCTCCTCCAGCGCCGCGGCGATCTTGACCGGAAAGTTCAGGTCCTGGTCGGACAGGAGGTTTCCACCCCCCAGGACGAGCGACCCGATTCCCGCGATGGCATCGCGATAGTGACGCCGAAGCCCGAATGCGAGCTTGGCGTCCAGACCGGCGCGCGCGATGCGCGGCCGCACGACCGGCGGCATGGATGCCAGGATCCGCATCGAGAGCTCGCGCCGGCCGTCGTGCGACCGGTAGCCGGTCCTGCCGGCGAGGTCGATGGACGACACGTCGGACGTCGACCGGCGAAGACGTTCCTCCATGCACAGGACGAGCAGTCCGTCTCCCACGTTCGGGCTGAACTTGACGTTGAGAAGGCGCACGCTCATCGAGCCGGCGCTCCGGTCGCCTCGAGCAGTGCCGCATACACCCTGAACAGCTCGTCGACCCATTGCTGCGGACGCAGCGCCATCGCGTTGTCCTCGTCGAAGCCCCGGCGGCTCATGCCCGCGATCATGTCGCCGTCGGACGCGCACTTCCTCAGGACCGCTGCGAACGCCGCCCGATCGACGGGGTCGACGGCCAGGCCGACGCGGCGCTCCACCACCTCCCCGGCGAGCAGCGCGGAGTCGGAGATCAGCACGGGCAGGCCGCTCGCGATCGCCTCGGGCACCACCAGACCGAAGGGCTCGGGATAGAGCGACGGCATGACCAGCATGCGCGCGGACTGCGAGAGATCCGCGAGACGCGTGCGGTCGCACCAGCCCTCGAAGACGAATTCCGGAAATCGTCCTGCGAGCGACTCGCGCAGGGGCCCGTCGCCGATGATCCTGGCGCGGACTCCCGCCGAGCGTGCGGCGAGCAGGAAGCTCTCGACGCCTTTTTCGGCGACCAGTCGGCCGACGAAGTGGAATTCCGAGTTCTTCTCGGCCGCGATGCGTGTTTCCGAGAACGGTAGGCACGGATTCGGAATGTTCGCCATGTTCGCTGCCGGAACGCCCGCGCGCGCGAAGACGCTCGACATGCCCTGCTGGACCAGGGCGACCCTCGAGCCGGGAGCGGACAGGTCGTTCAGCGAGTTCCGGATGCCCTGCCGGAGGACGCGCCATGCCTTGTGCGACCGGTTGCGCTTGTCGCAATCGGTGACGATGCACCGGGCCGTCATCGGGCGCAGCGGACAGGGCTCGTTCGTCACGTAGTTCATCTGGCCGCCGTTCGGGCAGACGAGGAAGTAGTCGTGGGCGTGCATCAGGGTCCGACGCATCACCGGCTTCAGCGCGAGAAAGATCGACGGCGACAGGATCTGCTGCCACCCGTGGAGGTGATAGATCGTCGCGGGCGTGTCGTTGTGCCTGATCCACTCGCGCATCGCCCGGTACGCCCGCACGTTGAAGAGCCCGGTCGCAGTCGACTCGAGTGCCGGACCCTCGAGCAGCGCCCGGCCGTTCAGGCGGACGCAATCGATGCCGCTGGCCCGCAGCGATCCGTCCGCATCGCCCGCGTCGCCCGCGAAGTAGGTCACCGGCACGCCCCGCTCCCGGACCAGCCGTGCGCCGAGCAGCGCGAGCGCCGCGGCCCCGCCGCGTGCCATCGTCGAGTCGTTGATGACGACGACGCGGTCGAACTCGCCGGCGCCCCGGCGTCCTGTCGAGGGTTGCATGGCGACTTTCGATGAACGCGAACTTGCCGGGATCATCAGGACCTCAGCGCGTTCTCGGGCCTGAGCTTCCCGGTCAGCAGGTCGAGGATGGCGGTGCCGTTCCCGGCCAGCCGGCCGATCCGGTCCGTCCACGGTTCGGGGAAGAGACTGCGCAGCGAGTTCGCGACCAGGTTCCTGCAGATCTGCCTCGCGACGCGCTCCCAGCTCATGGTGCCCTTGCGCGCCAGGTAGATCGGATTCGCGATCTGCGAGTAGCCCAGCCGTCGGCCGGGACTGCGCCCGGACCCCTTGGTTCCCAGGTGGACGCCGCGCAGCCGGGCGGACCGGACGATGCCGCCGTGCCGGGCCAGCCTGCGCGAGAAGTCGACATCCTCGAGCCAGCCGTACAGGGGCAGGCGCTCGTCGAATTCGATACCGTGGCGCCGCACGGGGTCCATCCGTACCGCCATGTTGCAGCCATAGCCGTTGTAGACGGGCTCGGGCAGCGACAGCACGGCGTCGTGGCGGCTGCCCTCGACGATGCGCAGCCCCTCCAGGTGCGTCAGACCGGGGCCGGTGATGCCATCGGCGAGCACGGTGCCCGTGGCCATGATCATCTTCGGGTAGGCCTCGAACAGCAGCTCGACCTCGGCGACATAGTCGCGCGCCGGGATGAAGTCGTCGTCGAAGAACACCACGACGTCGGCATCGGTCGACCTGAGCATGAGGTTGCGCTGCGCCGTCAGCCCCAGGGCACCGTGGCAGACGCTGAACCTTCCGCTGTAGGTGTCCAGGGCCGACGCATCGAGGTCGTCGGAGCGTGCCGGACAGATGAGCAGTTCGTCCGGAATGCGCGACTGCTCGGCGAGCACGCCCAAGGTGTCCGACAGGACGGCTGCACGTCCCGCGGTGGCGATGGCGATGGCGATCTTCAGTGACATGACGCGGCAACCTCTGGGTCGGATCGGAAGGGGAAGGTGGAGTCCATGGCGCTCAACCGGCTCGCGTTCGCGCGGGGCCCAGTCGCGCCCAAGCGACCCGGCACTTCGAGATCGCCTGTGCTTCCGGGCCCGGCGGCCGGCCGGCGAGGTGCCATAGCCCGATGGCGGAAGCCAGGTAGAGCACGAAGAAAACGAGCACGCCGGGCACCACGAGCACGAGCAATTCCGGCGTGGACGGCAGCGCCGGGCCGAACCGCCCGAGCGCGAGCAGCCACAGCACCGCGGGAAGCGTCGCCAACGCCGTTCGCGCGACGGCGCCGAGCTGCTCGACGACCGGGATGCCGATCAATCGCCTGACGATCGTCATTGCGATCAGCGATGCGCCCGTCGTGGCGATCGCGGCGCCGGCGATGGCGCCCGCGATACCGCCGAACCATGCGCCGGCCGCGACCAGCGGCAGCCGTAGCGCGAGCTCGGCGAGATTGCGCATCGCGAGCCGTCTCGTCTCGTTCAATGCCAGCGCGAGCGGCGAGACGAACACGGCCGGAATCCCGAGCACCAGCACCGCGGTGTTCCATCGAAGCCAGTCCGCGGCCGGCAGCCAGCGCTCGCCCAGGGCGAGGGCGACGACGGCTTCGGGCCATGCGATGAACACGCCCCATACCGGCATCAACATGAACGCTCCGGCGCGCGACAGCTGCAGGTAGGCCGCGGCCCGCCGTGACGGAGCCGCCGACAGCATCGCGATCGCCGGCTTGTGCAGGGGCGTGATCAGGGCCTGCACCGGGATCTCCGCCAGCTGTCGGCTCATCGCGTACTGCCCGAATTCGATCGCGCCGGACACCCTGGGAAGGACCATCCGGTCCACCTGCCAGTTCAGGGCGCCGCACAGCTGGGCGACGAAGTTCCAGCCGATCACGCCGGAGAATTCGCGCCACTCGACCAGGGTCAGGCGCGGGCGCAGCGGTGCCACGATGTAGGACAGGACGGTTCCCGCCAGCGGGCCGCAGACCGTGGCGGCCGCGATGGCCCAGTAGCTGTGCGTCGTCGCCGCGACGGCCAGGGCCACCGCGAAGGCCACCGCCTTGCCGCCCAGCTCGATCGCCGCGTCGGGTCGGGGATCGAAGGCGCGGTTGTATTCGACCAGGCGAGGGCTGGCCATCCCGCGGCAGGCCGGGGCGAGCGACAGCACCGCGAGCAGCGCCACCAGCCGGGGCTCCTCGCTGAACGCGGCCAGCGGCACCGCGAGCAGCACCAGCATGGCCGCGACGAGCAGGCCTCGAAGCAGGCCCAGCGTGAAGGCCGTGTGGAGCCTGTCCGGCGTGAGCGCATCGACACGGATCAGCGTCGCGGCGACCGGCAGCTCGAACAGGGCCTCGACGACGAAGACCACCGCCATCGCGATCGCGATGAGACCGAACTGGTCCGGACCGACGAGGCGCGCCAAGCACAGCAGCAGGACGAGGTCGATCGCCTTGGCCACGATGCGCGAGCCGATCGCCCAGGCGCCCGCATCGAACGCCCGACGGCTGGTAGAGATGATTTCAGCGTGCATGCCACCGCCCGATCTGCGGGCGCCGGCGTGGCTGCACCTGGGGGCCGACCGCGACCGCGACCGCGAAACCGTAGAGGAACGCGTTGAACAGCCCGAAGTCGGGCGTGGTGCCGACGGTCAGTATCGCGAGGAACGCGGGCACGTAGGCGCAGCGGCAGGCCGAGAGGATGGCCTGGCCGCGGACGTCGGCGTGCGGGGCCTTGCCGAAGAACAGGCATCGCAGGACGAACGTGAAATAGAGCGCGGCGCCGACGATGCCCGCATTGCTCGCGACAGCGATCGCGAAGTTCGACGCCCGCGTGCCGCCGAGGCCGACGCCCAGCCCGCCGGTGGCCCACAGCGCGTTCCAGGAAACCGTGTTCCAGAGGCTGCGCTCCTCGAACGAGCTGCTGTTCGACTTCTGGAACACCATCACGTCGAGCATCTCGACGAGCGGCGAGAACACGCGCGGGACGGCGATCAGCAACAGCAGGATCGTCGCCGCCACCGCCAGGCCGGCGCAGAACTCCGTGGCGATGCCTCGGCGCAGGAGCGGATTGCGCCGCACGGCGAGGAATCGCCAGGTCCATTCCGCGACCGCCACGGCGGCGAAGGCCGCGAGTCCGAGATAGGCCGACGAGGAGGTCGAGAGCCAGACGAGCACCAGCAGCGCGCAGCACTGGAGGGGAACGATGCGATCGCGCAGGATGCCCGCCGGCATGGCGCGCCGGAAGAAGTAGAGCGCCGGCAGGAAGCACAGGAGCAGTGCGCCATACGACGACGCCTCCGGCATCAGGCCGACCACACGCCGGCTGTCCAGGATCTCGTTGTCCGTCATCAGCGTGTAGCTCGCCGTCCTGAAGGCGTCGAGCAGCGGCTGCACGGGCACGAACTTCGACGAGAAATCCAGGATGCCGCTGGCGATGGCGATGCCGGCGCCCAGACACAGCGCCTGCATCGCGTGCAGACGGTCCCGCTCGCTGCGCAGCAGGCGTGCGAACGCGAAGACGGCGAGCACCGAGATCGTGACGTAGACGAACTGCGAGAGGTTCTGGGCGCTGGGCGCCAGCATCGCCGCGCTCACCAACCCGGCCGGACGCACCGGAATCACCTCCACGGCCCCGCCGTACAGCCGCGGCATGAACACCGTCGCGATGCCGGCCACGAGCCAGAACTGCGACAGGTAGAGCAGCCCCGACGGCTTCAGCGCCAGCACCAGGGCCCTTGCCGGACCGCCGGGCGCGAGCAGTTCCCTGCCGACCAGCATCGACGCGACGACGGGCGTGGGTGTCAGGGTCAGGCCGCCGGTCAGCTCGGTCGGAATCACGGCGAACGAGCCGAACGGCATCGTGGCGAAGAACAGGTGGATCGACACGTGCCTAGGACGGCACGCGCCCAGCGCCAGGGCGATCCAGAACACGGCGATGGGCACGGCCTCCATCAGGCGGCCCGCCCGCGTGCGGACGCCGCATCGTGCTTCTGGAGGTAGGAGCCGATCAGTTCCGCCAGCCGGCTCCTGCAGACCTGCGTGTCGAACGATCGAGCGTGAGCCTGCATCACGTCGGCGCTGAACAGGTGGGAAGCCGACTCGAAGCGAGCGAGCGCATCGGCCAGTGCTTCGACGGTCTGCTCGTGGAACAGGATGCCGGTCCTGCCGTCGATCACCGTTTCGAGCGCGCCGCCCCGGGCGAATGCGATCACGGGCCTGCCGCTCGCCATGACCTCCAGCGGCACGATGCCGAAATCCTCGATCCCCGGATAGATCAGCGCCTTGCAGTTCGCGAAATGCCGTGCGAGGGCCGCGTCGTCGGCCGCATCAGCGAAGCGGACGGTGGGACCGGCCATCTGCCGCAACGCCCGGGTCGCACCCGAACCGACGACCAGCAATTCGCGCCCGGTGCGGTTGCAGGCCTCGATCGCGATCTCGATCCGCTTGTACGGGGTGATCTGGCCGGCGCACAGGTAGTAGCTGCCGCTCTCGTGCGCCGGGCCGAAGCGGGAGACGTCCACCGGCGGGTTCACGACCTCCGCGCAGCGGTGGTAGTAACGCTCGATGCGACGCGCGACGTAGGCGGAATTGGCGATGAAGTGATCGACCCGGTGCGACGTGCTGACGTCCCATTGCCGCAGCCACGGCGCGGCCAGCGTCATGAACAGCTTCGCGACTGGGCCGGCCGCGGCGCGGTACTGGGGATAGAGGTCCCAGATGTAGCGCATCGGCGAATGGCAGTAGCAGATATGGAGCGCGTCAGGACCGGGCACGATGCCCTTCGCGGGGCCGGCCTCGCTGGAGACGATCAGGTCGTAGCCGGTGAGGTCGAACGACTCCAGCGCATACGGCATCAGCGGCAGCATCTTCTGGTAGTGGCGCACCCCGCCGATCCTCTGCAGGAACGACGTGACGATACGGTGGCGGCGCAGCTTCCCGGAGATCGCCGCGGGGTCGCAGACCAGCGTGAAGATGTCCGCTTGCGGGTACAGGTCGCAAAGGACCTCCAGGACCTTCTCGCCGCCGCGCATGCCGACCAGCCAGTAGTGAACGATGGCGACTTTCATCGGCTGCTCACCACAGGGTCGAATAGGCGGTGATGAGCTTGGCCTGGAAGGCCGACTCGTCGAATCGCGCGCTCGCCGCATGGCGGGCGGCGGTTCCGATCGAGTTGCGCAACGCGGCGTCGTCGACCAGTTCGGCGACCCTGGCCACCATGTCGCTTTCGGAGGCGCACAGGAAACCCGTGCGTCCGTCCACGATCACTTCGCGGTGCTGCCTGCAGTCGAGCGCGACGCAGGGCAGTCCGGCCGCCATGGCCTGCACGAGGAAGAAGGGAAATCCTCCCGCCGGCCAGGGCGTCACGTGGATCCAGGCCGATCGCAGGGCATGCGCGCACTCGTCGTCGCGCAGGCAGGACCGCACGGCGATGCCCGCAGCCTGCAGCTTGCGCTCCTTGCCGCCCGCGGCCTGGCCTAGCCACGCGAATTCCAGCCCCAGCTCTTCGCCGCTGAGCTGGACGGCCAGTCGGCAGAAGAGCTCGATACCCTTCGCGTTCTCCTCGCGCCCGGAGCCGAGGATCAGCGGCGCCTTCGATTCCTCGCGCGGCGTCGTGAAGAACACGTCGCTGACCGGGCACTCCACCCGGTCGGCCGGCACGCTGCGGTGGCCTCCATCGCTGCAATGCGACGCGGGCACGATGGCCGAGTTCCGGAGCGCACCGGCGCCCCGCATCGTCATCCGGATCGGCAGGTCGAGGACCCTGAGCGATCGGGAGCCGTACGGCGAATAGAACACCGGTATGCCGCGGCTGGACGCACCGCGCAGCTTC
The DNA here is from genome assembly GCA_022701965.1 of Burkholderiaceae bacterium. The sequence goes on from JAKONL010000366.1 coordinate 11,895, forward strand.
CAGCGGATCGACAGGAGGGGCAGCACGCCGTGCGCGTGCACGGCCCCCGGCCCCGAACGGTCGAACTCCCGCTCGAACGCGTCGAGAACGGCGATCCACTGATGGACCGGATTGGGCGTCGCCGCGACGCGAACGACGCTCGCGTAGGGTACGAATCGCTCGACGTTGTGCCGGAACTCCGGAGCGTCTATCAGCACGACCTTCTGGGATCGCCGACGCGCCGCCAGTGCGCGGACCGCCGGGCCGAGGAAGCTGAAGACGTCGTCCGTGACGCGGCCCGCCACGTGCAGGATTCCCGTGGCTTCGACCCCCTCCCGCTTCATCGCCAGCGCTCTCGCGGCATCGGATCGACGGCCGTGGCGGTCATCGCGCGCCGTTCCGCGACGCGACGACGCGAATCGTCATCAGCAGGATGGCCGCATCGCCTGCCATGGACCGGCTCTCGACATACCTGCGGTCGAAGGCGACGCGCTCGGCATAGGTCGTGTCGTTGCGGCCGCTGACCTGCCAGAGTCCGGTGATGCCCGGCGCGACGCTCAGGTAGTGCCAGCGGGCCGGCCCGTAACGCCCGAGTTCGGCGACGGTGATCGGGCGCGGTCCGACCAGCGCCATCTCGCCAGCCATCACGTTCAGGAGTTGCGGCAATTCGTCCAGGCTCGACCGGCGAAGGAAACGCCCGATCGGCGTGATGCGGGGATCGTCGGCGAGCTTCTGGTCGCGGGCCCATTCGGTCCGCGCCGCCTCGTCGCGCCGCAGGATGTCGGCGAGCACCTTCTCGGCATCGCGCCGCATGGTCCGGAATTTCCAGCACTTGAAGAGTCTTCCGTTCTTTCCGACGCGGTAATGCCCGAAGACGACCGGAGCGCCGTCGGTCCAGCAGATCAGGAATGCGATCGCGAGCAGCAGCGGACTGAGGAGGCAGAACAGCAGCAAAGCGACGAACTGGTTCAGCCGCAATGCGATCTGTTCGTTCATTTGCGGGCGCGCGACCGATCGGCGCGTCTGGAAAAAATCGGCGACGAAATTTGCAGCATTCACAAAAGTTACCCCGCTTGCCAAGTGAACTGCTGCATTTGCAGCAAATCTGTCTGAATAAATCAAAGCACGTGGCGTGCCATATCTTTAGACCGACCCTACCTACGGGATTTATTTTGCTACAAATTGACAATTACGCAGCGATTTACGCTTTCAAGTTAATGTTTGTCTATATTCAGGATCTTTCAAAGCTTTATCTTTCTTTCTTTTAACGGTAACTCTGCAGCCTTCTACTTATTCTTAACAATGCTGAATTCAATGCCGAAGATTTTCATGTGACATTTATTAATCGCGATGGTGCGTTGCCACATGTGCTGCCGACGCGCGAACCGACTGGCGGTTCGGCGTGCCGGGTTGCTGGGATGTCGAAGGCCACGCGTGTGTCGACGCGGCCAGACGCGCGTTCGACGGCGCCGCGTCAGGTCACGGCGCGACCGCAGCCACGGCGGTGCGGCGGTCGATCTTTCGGTTGAGCACGACCGAGGTCTGGGTCTGGCGGATGCCGTCGATCTGGCCGATCTGGTCGAGCAGCGCGTCGAGGCGCTCGTGGCTGGTGCAGCGGATGAACAGCATGTAGTCGAACTGGCCGCTGA